>NZ_JBHYMC010000015.1:0-134330 GCF_042742535.1 Streptomyces sp. NPDC058880 | reverse complement strand
CGCAGTGGGGGTACTCGCGCACCGAGGGCGGGCTCTACCCCAGCGGACTCGTGCTCCCGCCCCGCGCCCGGGGCCGCCGGGATCCGCCGATCCGGCCGGCCCCGGACGCCTTTGCCCGACCGCACGGCACCGCACCGCACCGCACCGCACGGAACGAAGGGAACGACGCCCATGGCACGGATGCCGTCGGCCGAGCGACGCCGCCAGCTGACCGAGGCGGCGATCCGCGTGATGGCCCGCGACGGCGTCGCCAGGGCGACGACGCGGTCGATCTGCGCCGAGGCCGGTGTGTCCCTGAGCGTCTTCCACTACTGCTTCGACTCCAAGCAGGCCCTGCTGGAATCGGTCATCGTCGCGATCACCGAGCACGGCATCACGGTGGCGCGGGAGGCCATCCGGCCGCGGGCCACCCTGCGCGAGACCATCCGGGCCGGCTTCCAGGCGTACTGGGACCACGTGGCCGCCAACCCGGGCGAGCACATGCTCACCTACGAGCTCACGCAGTACGCCCTGCGCCGACCCGGGTTCGAGCACCTGGCACGGCGCCAGTACGAGCTGTACTCCGACACCTACACCGAGCTCATCGAGCAGCTCCGCCACCTGATGCCCTTCGAGCTCCGCGTGCCGGTGCACGTGCTGGCCCGGTACCTGGCCGCCATGACGGACGGTCTGACCCTCAACCACCTCGTCCTCGGCGACGCCGCGGTCTCGGCGGCCATCCTCGACATGATCACCGACCATGTCGCGGGGCTCACCGGGACCGCCGCCGGGCGGGCAGACCGGGACGAAGGCGGGGACCGGGACGGAGGCGGGGACCGGCCGCACGCGGAGTACGCCGTTCCCCCTCTCTCCGCCTGACGGGCCGGGCGGCCCGCCCGACCCGTCAGGAGCCGGCTGCGGTCACCTCGCCGCGGACCCTGCGGGCCGCCTCGACCAGGTTCTCCAGGGAGGCCCGGGTCTCGGCCCAGGCCCGGGTCTTGAGACCGCAGTCGGGATTGACCCACAGCCGTTCGGCCGGGATGGCGCCGAGACCCTCGCGCAGCAGCGCCGAGGCCTCGTCGGTGGACGGGATCCGCGGCGAGTGGATGTCCCAGACGCCCGGACCGACCTCGCGCGGGTAGCCGGCGCCGGACAGCTCACCGGCGACCTGCATGTGGGACCGGGCGGCCTCCAGGCTGATGACGTCGGCGTCGAGGTCCCCGATGGCCCCGAGGATGTCGCCGAACTCGGCGTAGCACATGTGCGTGTGGATCTGGGTGTCCGGCCGGACGCCCGCCGTGGTGAGCCGGAAGGACTCGGTGGCCCAGGCGAGGTAGGCCGCGCGGTCGGCGCCGCGCAGCGGCAGCGTCTCCCGCAGCGCGGGCTCGTCCACCTGGATCACGGAGGTCCCGGCGGCCTCCAGGTCGTTGACCTCGTCGCGCAGGGCCAGCGCAACCTGCCGGGCGGTGTCCGCGAGCGGCTGGTCGTCACGGACGAAGGACCAGGCGAGCATGGTGACGGGCCCGGTGAGCATGCCCTTGACCGGCTTCGCCGTCTGCGACTGCGCGTACGCCGTCCAGCGGACGGTCATCGGGTCGGGGCGGGAGACGTCCCCCGCCAGGACGGGCGGGCGGACGTAGCGGGTGCCGTAGGACTGAACCCAGCCGTGTCGCGGGGCGAGGTAGCCGGTCAGCTGCTCGGCGAAGTACTGGACCATGTCGCCCCGTTCGGGCTCTCCGTGCACCAGCACGTCGATGCCCGCCTTCTCCTGGAAGTCCAGGACCTCCCGGATCTCCGCCCTGATGCGCTCCTCGTAGCCGGCGGTGTCGATGCGGCCGGCCCGCAGATCGGCGCGGGCGTTGCGCAGTTCGGCGGTCTGAGGGAACGATCCGATGGTGGTCGTGGGCAACAGCGGCAGCCCGAGGCGGGCGCGCTGGGCGGCGGCCCGCTCCTCGTAGGGCTGGGAGCGGCGGCCGTCGGCTTCGGTGACGTCCGCGGTGCGGGCACGGACGGCGGGGTCCCGGGTGACGGACGAGTGAGTCCGGGAGGCCAGGTCGGCCCGGTTCGCGGCGAGTTCGGCCGCGATGGCGTCCGTGCCGCGGGCGAGTCCGCGGGCGAGCGTGGCGATCTCGGCGGTCTTCTGCCGGGCGAAGGCGAGCCAGCGCCTGACCTGCGGGTCGATGTCCCGTTCGGCGGAGGCGTCCAGCGGGACGTGGAGCAGCGAGCAGGAAGCGGCCACGTCGACGCTGCCGGCGAGGCCGAGGAGGGTGCCGAGCGTGCCGAGGGACTTCTCGAAGTCGTTGATCCAGACGTTGCGGCCGTTGACGACACCCGCGACCAGGCGCTTGCCGGGCAGGCCGCCGACGGCGGCGAGGTCGTCGAGGTTGGCGGCGGCCGCGCCGGTGAAGTCCAGCCCGAGCCCGTCCACCGGGGCCTTGGCCAGCACTTCCAGGGCCGCACCGAGCCGGTCGAAGTACGAGGCCACGAGCAGCCTGGGCCGGTCGGCCGCGGCGCCGAGCACGCGGTAGGCGCGGGCGGCGGCGCTCAGTTCGGCGGGGGTGCGGTCCTGCACGAGGGCGGGCTCGTCCAACTGGACCCACTCGGCACCGGCCGCACGCAGGTCCGCGAGGACGCGTGCGTACACGGGGAGCAGACGGTCGAGCAGGGCGAGGGGGTCGAAACCGGCCGCCACACCGGGGGCGGGCTTGGCCAGCAGCAGGTAGGTCACGGGCCCGACCAGCACCGGGCGGGCGGTGTGGCCGAGTGCGCGTGCCTCCTCGAACTCGGCCACCTGCCGGGAGGAGTCGGCGGTGAAGACGGTGTCCGGGCCCAGTTCCGGCACCAGGTAGTGGTAGTTGGTGTCGAACCACTTGGTCATCTCCAGCGGCGCCACGTCCTGGGTGCCGCGCGCCATGGCGAAGTAGCCGTCCAGGGCGTCCGCTTCGACGGCGGCGCGGTGGCGTGCGGGAACGGCGCCGACCATGAGACTGGCGTCCAGCACATGGTCGTAGTACGAGAAGTCGCCGGTGGGCACCTCGGTGATACCGGCGTCGGTCAGCTGCTGCCAGTTGGTTCGGCGCAGTTCTCGGGCCGCGCCCCGGAGGGCTTCGGCACCGACCCGGCCGCTCCAGTAGCCCTCGACTGCCTTCTTCAGTTCCCGGTTCCGGCCCTGGCGCGGGTAGCCGTACACGGTGGCGGCACCGGTCCGGACGGCGGGGGCGGGGGTCTTGCTGGTCACGGAACTCTCCTTCGCGAGCTGTCTCCTGTGGACCCGGTGCGGGTCGGGAGCGCGAAGGGATGACGGACAGGAGGGACCTCGACCGGTTTGCGGTGCGCGTGCGTATGCGCCCGCGGTCGCCCGCCTGATGTGTCGCCGACCCGCCCACGAGGTCACCGGGATCTCCGCGCACGACGGGTCGCGCGCGGGCAACGGGCAGGTCTTCGGACTCGCGGGCGCGCCTGCCGGTCTCCCGGCGGGCACCTACTGGCCGTCGCTTCCCAGAACCTGTCGCGGTCCCAGTGCGTATGACGGCGGTCGTTCCCGCTCACCGCTGCGGGGCAGTCCCGGATTCCCACCGGGTTCCCTCTTACGACGCATCCCGTCTGGCGGACGGGGCGAACCAGCTGCCCGGCCAGACTAGATGCCGTTGCCCGGCGGCGGGCAGAGTTGTCCAGTATTCGGATGCCCGGATGAGACGCCGTGGGCCGTCGCCGTACTCGACGGGCGCCGCCCCGCGGACTTCCGTGGGGCGGCGCCCTGCTGCGTCCGCGGGCGCGGGCCGGAGGTCAGCGGCGGTCCAGCACGGTGGTGAGGACCTTGTGGAGGACGGATTCCGGGTCCGCCACCGCCTCCACCGAGCGCCAGGCCACGAAGCCGTCCGGGCGCACCAGGACCGCCCCGGCCGGGGTGGCGCCGTGCGCCTCGGCCCAGTCGGCGCCGTCCTCCGCAACCAAGTCGGCCTCCGGGCCGGTGCCGATCCCGTAGGCGTCGAGCCGGACGCTCATCCGCTTGGCGACCGATTCGGCCGCGCCGCTCCACGGGGTGCCCTCGGAGCTGAGCAGGACGAAGGACCGCTCGTAGAGGTCGACGGTGGACCTGCGCGTCCCCGCCACCCGGTCGCGCAACCACAGGTGCGGGGCGCGCGAGCCCGGGTCCCCGCACAGCCGCATGCGGTCCGGCACGACCGGCAGGTCCGGGTCGGCTCCCACCACCGCGCCGTGGGGGTAGCGGTATCCCATGGCCACGGACAGGACCCCGTTCTGCCGGCCGCCGCGCGCGGGCGCCTCGGGGACGGACTCGGGGTCCGGTTCGTAGCCCGGGTGGCTGTGCTCGGCCGAGCGGGCCGAGGCCCGCTCGCTCGTCGCCCGCGCCACCGGGAGCCGCTCGGCCTCGTACGTCTCCAGCAGCCCGGGGCCCGCGGCTCCGTCCAGCACCGCGGAGAGCTTCCAGGCGAGGTTGTGCGCGTCCTGGATGCCCGTGTTGGAGCCGAAGGCACCGGTGGGCGACATCTCGTGGGCGGAGTCGCCGGCGAGGAAGACCCGGCCGGCCGCGTACCGCTGGGCGACGCGCTCGGCGGCGTGCCAGGGCGCCTTCCCGGTGATCTCGACGTCCAGGTCGGGCGCGCCGACGGCACGCCGGATGTGCTCGACGCAGCGCTCGTCGGTGAAGTCCTCCAGCGTCTCGCCCCGGTCGGGATGCCAGGGGGCGTGGAAGACCCACCGCTCGCGGTTGTCGACGGGCAGCAACGCCCCGTCGGCGTCGGGCCTGGTCAGATAGCAGACGATGAAACGCCGGTCGCCGACCACGTCCGCGAGCATCCGGGACCGGAAGGTGATGCTGACGTTGTGGAACAGGTCGCCGGAGCCGCTCCGGCCGATGCGGAGCTGTTCGCGCACGGGGCTGCGGGGCCCGTCGGCGGCGACGAGGTAGTCGGCGCGCACCGTGCTCTCCTCGCCCGTCTCGCGGTTCTTGACGATCGCGGTGACCCCGCTCCCGTCCTGTTCGAAGGAGAGCAGCTCGGTGGAGAACCGCAGGTCCGCTCCGAGCCTTGGCGTCACCGACATCAGAACCGGCTCGATGTCGTTCTGGCTGCACAGGCACCAGGTCGACGGGCTGAACCGCGCCAGTGCGCCACCCGGGTCGATCTGCTCGAACAACCACTCCTGGTCGTCACCAGTGAGCGAGCCGCCCTGCAGGATGCCGTGGTTGTCGGCCAGCACCGAGGCGGCCCCGCGGATCCGGTCCTCGACCCCGGCGACCCGG
Source organism: Streptomyces sp. NPDC058880 (assembly GCF_042742535.1). NCBI lineage: Bacteria > Bacillati > Actinomycetota > Actinomycetes > Kitasatosporales > Streptomycetaceae > Streptomyces > Streptomyces sp. NPDC058880. The sequence continues at coordinate 129,088 of NZ_JBHYMC010000015.1, read as the reverse complement.
AACAGCTCCATCGTGCGGACGTTGATACCGCGTCCACGCGGGTGGAGCGAGGTTCCCGCATGCTTCTCGACCAGCATGTGCGTGATCCCATGACGGCCGAGGAACAGCGAGGTGCACAGGCCCACCAGCGAGCCGCCCACGATGAGGACCGGGACGCGGTGGTCGACGTTTTCCTTCATGTGCTCTTCCATGCCCTCTACGAAGGGGGTTCGCTCGCTCGTTCACCCGCTTGGTTCTCTCCTCTCGCGCCGACGGGGCCACCGGACCACGATCGGTTCGGGTGGCGCCGTCCCGTGGCGACCGTGTGGTCTCGAAGGAGTGTGAACGATGACAGCCTTGTCGGAACGGATATCCCAGTCCGCCTTCGACGACTCGCGACTTCGGGTCGTGCTGCTGCTGGATCTGTACGACGGCGCGCAGAACCAGTTCCTGGAGGTCTACGAGAACCTCCACAAGCAGGTCTCCTGCGTTCCCGGGCACATCCGGGACGAGCTGTGCCAGTCGATCGAGAATCCGTCACAGTGGCTGATCACCAGTGAATGGGAGAGCGCACCGCGGTTCTTGGCCTGGGTCAACAGCGAGGAGCACGTCGCCTCGGTCCAGCCGTTGCACGGCTGCGTGCGGGACACCCGCTCGCTGAGATTCAGCGTGCTGCGGGAGACCGGCCGGGACCCCGGTCCGTCCGCCGTAGCCTTCTCCCCCGGCGCGTCCGCCGGCCACGGCTTCGCCCCGGCTTCCGTGGACGGCCCGGACCGCTCCGGAGGCCGTCTCCGGGTCTCCCCGAGGCGCGGCGACGGTGTGGTGCGCCACGCCCTGACCTTCACGGTCAAGCCGGGCAGCGAGGCCGTCGTGGCGGAGCTGCTCAGCGGGTACGCGTCCCCACAGGCGCAGGTCGACGAGCACACCCGGCTGCGGCGCACCTCGCTCTTCATGCACGGCAACCGCGTCGTGCGGGCCGTCGAGGTCGAGGGCGACCTGCTCGCGGCGCTGCGCCACGTGGCCCTGCAGCCCCAGGTCAGGGCGTTGGAGGAGGCCATCAATCCCTACCTGGAGCAGGACCGGGATCTCAGCGACCCCGGTTCGGCCCGGACCTTCTTCACCCGTGCGGCGCTCCCCGCGGTGCACCACGTGGCGGCGGGCGGCGGCGAGAGCCCGGACCTCGCACGGCACGCGCTGTTCCATCCCGCCAAGAAGGGGTGCGGCATGGAACTCGCCCGGCTGCTCGCCGCGCAGGACGAGGCCGCCGTGGACGACGCGGCGAGCCCCATCGAGGCGAGCACCGTATTCCAGCGCGACGACGTCGTCGTCCGCCTTCTCGACCTGCGCGGGCCGCACGACGCCCGGCCGGCCCTGACGCTCGGCGTCGAGGGCGGCCACAAGGCGGCGGTCCTCGCGCGCCTGCTGGACAGCGCCAAGGACGGCGTCCCCACCACCCACCAGGAGATCTCACGCTTCCTGGAGCGCTCTGAGATGCGCCTGATCACCGACCGGCGTTCGCCGGACCGAGCCTGAGGAGAGGCCGTCATGACCGACCGACTGACCGTGGAAGAACTGGCCGCGCTGATGAAGAAGGGTGCGGGGATCGCCGTCGACCCCGCCGCAATGGCGACCCGGCCCGACGCGCAGTTCGACGAGTGGGGGCTCGACTCCCTCGGGCTGCTCGGCATCGTCGGCGAGCTGGAGAACCGGCACGGCCGGGCGCTGCCCGCCGGTGCGGACCAGTGCAAGTCGCCGCGCGAGTTCCTCGACCTCGTCAACAGCGCGCTGGCCGGAACCTGACGCGTACGGGCGGACAGGCGCCGCCGTCCGGTACGCAGGACGACGCCCCGGGGCCGGCCCACCGCCGGTCCCGGGGCGTCGTGACGCGTACCGGACGGGAGGATCACCCGGGCACGGTGCACTCGAAGGCGTGCAGGTACGCGTTGACGGGTCGGATGTCCCCGAGCACCAGTCCGGCGTCGGCCAGGCGGGTGCGCAGGCTCTCCTTGGTGTGCTTGGCACCGCCGACGTTGAGCAGCAGCATCAGGTCCATGGCTGTGGTGAACCGCATGGACGGCGTGTCGTCGACCAGGTTCTCGATGGCGACGACCCTGGCTCCGGGGCGGGCCGCGGCGACGACGTTGCGCAGGCATCTGCGGGTGCTCTCGTCGTCCCATTCGAGGATGTTCTTGATGATGTAGAGGTCGGCCTCGACGGGGACGGCCTCGCGGCAGTCGCCGGGGACGATGCCCGTCCGGTCGGCCAGGGGGCCGCCGTCCAGGAGTCGGGGATCGGCCTTGGCGACCACCCCGGGCAGGTCGAGCAGGTGCCCCCGTACGGTGGGGTGCTTCTCGAGCAGGCTGGCCAGCACGTGGCCCTGGCCGCCGCCGATGTCCGCGACCACCGAGACGCCGGTCAGGTCGAGGAGGTCCGCGACATCCAGCGCGGACTGCACGCTGGAGGTGGTCATGGCGCGGTTGAAGACGTGCGCCGACTCGTGGGCGTCCTCGTGCAGGTAGTCGAAGAAGCCCTTGCCGAACAGGTCGTGGAAGATGCTCGCGCCGTCACCGGTGCTCACCGCGTCGTCCAGTCGCGGCCAGGCCTGCCAGGTCCACGGCTCCGTGCACCACAGGGAGATGTGCCGGAGGCTGTGCGGGTCGTCCTCGCGCAGCAGCCGCGACATCTCGGTGTGGACGAAGCTCCCGTCCTCGGTCTCGGCGAAGATGCCGTGGCAGGACAGGGCGCGGAGCAGCCGTTGCAGGGGCTTCGGCTCCGCGTGCACGGCGGCCGCGAGGTCGGCGGGGGTGGCGGGCGACTCCCCGAGGGCGTCGGCGACCCGGAGGCGGGCCGCGGCCCGTACGGCGGCGGCGACGGCCGCTCCGAAGGCGAGCTCGCGCAGGCGCATGGCGGGCGGGGGCGTGTGCGGGGGGCCTGCGTTCGGGGCGGGGACGGGAGCCGGCGTGGGGGCGGGGGTGGAACTCAGCGTGGTCATACGGCCTCCATTCTCCTGATGAGGGGGAACACGGGTCAGCACATGCCGGTGGGCACGGAGGTGTCGCACCGGTTGTTGAGGAACCGGTTGCCCGAACCGGCTCCCTGGTTGGCCAGGTCGGCCGGCCGGTTGTCCCGCACCACGTTGTCCTCGATGACGTTGTCGGTGTTCGTCGCGCCCACGAAGCTCTTGAACAGCAGGATTCCGCCCGACAGCGGGGAGGATCCGACGTTCCCGCGGATGGAGTTCGAACGTACGATCGTCTCTTCTGCCCCGGTGAGGACGACCCCGACGCCCTGGATGTCGGGGAGGCGGCTGCTGCCCTTGCAGAACTTGTTGTTCTCGTGGATGCGGTTGCCGCGGATGGTCAGGTCTCCGGCGCCGGGCTCTCCCTCGTCGCCGACGACGAACACGCCGCCGCAGTTGCCGGCGATCCTGTTGCCGCTGACGGTGAGGTTCCGCACCCGCCTGACGGTGACACCGATCCGGTTGCCGGTCAGCCTGTTACCCCTGACCACGGCTCCCAGGGTGTCGGTGGCGCCGCCCTCGCGCGCGACCGTGTTGGCGAGGAAGATGCCCGACTCGGCGTTGTCGCGGGCGATGTTGTCGCGGAAGAAGCCCCGGGTGGAGCGTTCCTGGGCGATCCCCCAGGTGCTGTTGTTCTCGGAGATCACGCGTTCGACGCTCAGCCGGTCGGTGTAGGAGGCCCAGATGCCGTTCCGCTTGAAGCCCGAGACGGTGAGCGCGCGGATCTCGACCCCGGTGACGGGCCGCCCCTCGGTCCCCATGACGCAGATGCCGGTGTCGGCCTGGGAGCAGGCGAGGGCGGCCCGTCCGTTCGCCTCGGGCCGGGCGGGCAGGGTCTTCGCGACAGGCGGCTTGATCACCGTCTGCTCTCCCCAGCCGCGCAGCGTCAGCCTCTTCGTGATCAGCACGTTCTCGTGGTAGGTGCCGGGCATCACGGTGATGATGTCGCCCGGCCGCGCGGAGTCCACCGCGTCCTGGATCGAGTCGCCCGGGTGCACGCGGTGTCCGGCCGCTGATGCGGGTGGCGCGAGCACGCCGAAACCAGCGGCCATGACGACGGCGGTACACATGAGGGTCTTGAGTTGTCGGTTCGTCACCATGCAGAAGTTATGGGCGATTGCGACATATCGCCACACTGGGTGAGCGTATCGATGGATGCCGCGGGCAAACGGCCGCATTTTGACGTCCTGAGGGTGGATCGTCGTACCGGCAGCGGTCCCGCATCCGCGCCGTTGCCCTCTCATCGGCGAAGGCGCAGGTCACGGCGGGTTTCCCGGTCACCGTCCGGACGGGCAACGGGCAACCCGTCGACCCCGGCGCCCCCGCGGGGCAAGTCTGGAGCCGTCAGCACCAGGCACGAACCGCAAGGGGAAACCATGCGCAAGCTGTTCCGCGGCGCCGCCGCTCTCGCCACCTCCGTCGTCGCCGTGGTCGCGCTCAGCGCCTCGGTGGAGGCCAAGCCGGCCGACACCTGGGCAGGATGTCCGGACGGGGCGGTCTGCATCTACCCTCAGAACCAGAACCCGGCCGTCAAGCCGACGCACGTCTTCTACCGCTACGGGGCACACAATCTCAGCAACCAGTTCGGGAACCACTGGGTGCTCAACAATCAGTACGGCGGTGCGACCGCAAACCTCTGCACCGGCTACAACGGCGCGGGCTGCGGCAACCCCATCGCCGCCAAGACCGGTGTGTACGCCGACCTCACGCCGATCAACTCGGTCCGCCTCAACCCGTAGCACCCCCGAGTGAAGGCCTGGAGCCGCCGCGCGCGACGGCTCCGGGCCTTCCTGTTCTCGTCGTACCGGCCGGAGGATCCAGTTCTCCGGCCGCCCCCGGCGGTAGCCTGGGCAGCGCCACCTCGCTGCCTGGGCGCACACGCCATGGGGGATGTTTTGGGGGATCCGGACCGCCGGCGGAAGACCGACCGCGTGCGGGAGTCCGACGACTCCGCACGGCCCTTCCCTGCCCAGCTGAGACGTCTGCGCGTGCAACGCGGGCTGTCCCTGGCGGACCTCGCGCGCGAGACGCACTACAGCAAGGGCTACCTCAGCAAGATCGAGACCGGCGCGAAGCGCGTCACCGTCGACGTCGCACGGCGCTGCGACGACGTGCTGGGGGCAGGGGGTGAACTGCTGCGGATGGCACGGGAGACGGAGGCCCCGGAGGGCGATGCCGCCGACGCCGTCGTGGCCCGGCCGCGGCCGGAGGACGAGTGTCCCTACCGCGGCCTGCCGGCCTACACCGCGCGGGAGGCCCGGTGGTTCTTCGGCCGGGAGCGGGCCACCGCCGAGCTGGTCGAACGGGTCTTCGGGCGGATTGGCACGGGCCCCGTGGTGCTCGTCGCCCCCTCGGGCGCCGGCAAGTCCTCGCTGCTGAACGCCGGCCTGGTACCGGCCCTGCGGAGCGGCGGCTTCCCGATGCCGGGCACCGACAGCTGGCCGGTGGTCGGGTTCACCCCCACCACACACCCGCTGGAGGAGTTGCTCGGCCGCGCCGGCACGGTGCTGGGCGCCGATCTCGGCATCACCGCACAGGAGTTGCGGGAGCGTCCGCACGCCCTGCTCGAAGCGGTCCACCGGCTGTCGGCGTCGCGCCCGGCCGCCTCCCCGGACCTGCGGCCGCCGCCGCTGCGCCCGGTGCTGCTGGTCGACCAGTTCGAGGAGCTGTTCACCCTCTGCACCGACGAGGACGAGCGGCGTGCGTTCGTACGGGTGCTGTGCGCGCTCGCCGTCCCGGGTCCGTCGCGCACGCCGCACCCCCCGGCCGTCGTGGTGCTCGGAGTACGGGCCGACTTCTCCGGCAACTGCCTGGAGCTGCCGGAGCTGGCCGCGATCTTCACCGGCGGGCTGTTCGTCCTGCAGCCGATGTCGCCCGAGGAGCTGCGCGAGTCGATCACCCGCCCGGCCCGGCTCGCGGGCCTCGCCCTCGAACCGGGACTGGTTCCCCTGCTGCTGCGGGACGTGGGACTGCGCGATGACATGCCGGGCGGGACGACGCCCTCGGGTGCACTGCCCCTGGTCTCCCACGCCCTGATGGCCACCTGGCGCCACCGCGAGGGCACCACGTTGACCGTCGCCGGGTACGAGCGCACCGGCGGCATCCAGGGGGCGGTCGCCCGCACCGCCGAGGAGGTGTTCGCCCGGCTCCACCCCGCCGAGCAGACCACGCTCCGGCGCATCCTGGTGCGGTTGGTGCACGTCGCCGAGGGCACGGGCGCGACGCGGCGCCGGCTGAGCCGGACCGCCCTCATGGCGCAGGCGGCGGCCGCGGACCCCGCCGCTGCCGCGCTCGACACCTTCGTCCGGGCCCGGCTGGTCACCATGGACAGTGACTCCGTGGAGATCACCCACGAGGCCCTGCTGCACGCCTGGCCGCGGCTGCGCGGCTGGATCGACGCGGATCGGGCGGGGCTCCTGATCCACCAGCAACTGGCACACGCCGCGGCCGAGTGGGAGCGCGAGGGCCGCGATCCGTCGGCGCTCCACCGGGGTACCCGGCTGGACACCGCCCTCTCCTGGGCGGACGAGCTCGACGGCCGGAGCCGCCTCGCCCCCCGGGAGGCGGCCTTCCTCCGGGAGAGCCAGAAGGCCCAGGAGGTCCGGGAGCGGCAGGCAGCCCGCCAGGCGCGGCTGCGCCAGCGGATGCTGGCCACCCTGGTCGTGCTCCTGGTCCTGGCCGTGGGCGCGGGCGGGCTGGCGTACCAGCAGCGTACGAGGGCACTCGGCGAGGAGCGGATCGCCCGCTCACGGGCGCTCGCGCTGCAGTCGGCGGCGCTGGCCGCCGGCCAGCCGGAGGCTTCGATGCTGCTCGCCGGGGACGCGTACCGGACCGCGCGGACGAGCGAGGCTCGCGGTGCGCTGCTGAGCACGCAATCGCAGCCGTTCGTCGCCCGGCTGGGAGGACACGGCGGGCCGGTCAACACGGTCGCCTTCGGACCGGACGACGGCATGCTGGCGACGGGCAGTTCCGATGGGACGGTGACCCTGCGGCGGGTGTCCGACCGGCACACGACCGCAACCTTCAGGCTTCCCGGACGGGTGCGCTCGGTCGCCCTGAGCCCCGACGGCCGGACCCTCGCGGCGGCCTCCACGGACGGGCCCGTGCGACTGTGGGACACCGCCGACGGCCGCCCGGCGGCGGTGCTCCCGGCGAGCACGACCGGCACGCGGGCCGTGGCCTTCGCACCGGACGGGCGGAGCGTGGCGACCGGCTGCCCGGACGGGACGGTCCGGTTGTGGGAGACCAGCGGGGAGTACCGCGCCGTCGCGTCCCTGGCCGGGCATGCCGGGCGGGTCAACGCCCTGTCCTTCGCCGCGGACGGCCGGGCGCTCGTGTCGGCGGGCGCCGACCGGAGCGTGCGGCTGTGGGACGTGGCCGAGGCACGTCCGCTCGCGGTGCTGTCCGGGCACACCGACGAGGTACTGGGGGCGGCGTTCGCCCCGGACGGCCATACGGTCGCCACGGGGGGCGTGGACCGTACCGTACGGCTGTGGGACGTGGCCGGACGCCGGACGAGGGCCGTGCTGACCGGCCACAGCGACGACGTCAACGGTGTCGCCTTCACCCCGGACGGAACGACGGTGGTGAGCGCGGGCGGCGACGGCGCCACCCGGATGTGGGACGTGGCCGGCGGCCGGCTGACGGCCACGCTCGCCGGGCACACCGACTACGTGCTCGGGGTGGCCGTCGACAGCCGGGGGGCGGTGCTGGCCACCGCCGGGTTCGACCAGTCGGTGGTGCTGTGGGACCTGCGGGGCGCGATGCTGGCCTCGCGGCCGTTCACGGAGGTCTGGCACGCCGCGTACAGCCCGGACGGAACGCTGCTCGCCACGGCGGAGGCGGATCACACGGTCCGGCTGTGGGACGTGGCGGGGCGCCGGGTGGCGGCCGCCTTCGAGGGGCACAGTGAGACGGTCTTCGCGGTGGACTTCGCGCCCGACGGGCGGACGCTGGCCTCGGCCGGCTCCGACGGCACGGTCCGGCTGTGGGACGTCGACGCGGGGACCCCTTCGGCGGTCCTGGCCGGCCAGGGCGGGACCGTGTTCGCGGTGGACTTCGCACCGGACGGGCGGACGCTGGCCTCGGCCGGCTCCGACGGCACGGTCCGGCTGTGGGACGTCGCCTCGCGCCGCCCTCTCGCGACGCTCAGCGGGCACACCGACTTCGCCAACGACGTGGCGTTCAGTCCCGACGGGCGCACTCTGGCGAGCGCCGGCGACGATCTGACGGTTCGCCTGTGGGACGTGGCCGGACGGCGCCCGCTGGCCACCCTCACCGGTCATACCGGGGCGGTTCGGGGCGTTGCCTTCAGCCCCGACGGGCGCACCCTCGCCTCCAGCGGCAACGACGGGACCGTACGGCTCTGGGACGCGGGCAGCCACCGTCCGGAGGCCACCCTCGCCGGTCACACCGGGTCGGCGCGGGGCATCGCCTTCTCCCCCGACGGCCGCACGCTCGCGAGCAGCGGCAACGACCGCACGGTGCGGCTGTGGGACGTGTCCGGCCGGCGCGCGTTGGCGGCGCTTTCCGGACACACGAGCGCGGTGTGGGGGGTCGTCTTCGCCCCCGACGGGCGGACGGTGGCGAGCAGCAGCACGGACGGCACCGTACGGCTGTGGGACCTCGACGTGGGGGCGCGCCTGGCGGCGGTCGACCGGGTGCGCACCGGGGTGACCCGCCCGCCGCGGTAGTCCTCTCGCTGCGGATGGATCGCACGCTCGACCGCCGGGTCGACTCACTCCCCCGTCGGAGGCCGGTGGATTGGCAGGTGTGACGCCCAGCCGGCGCGCCGTGTCGAACTCTTCGGCGGAGGGCCTGACACGGGTGAGCTCGTCGCAGCCGAGGAAGATCGGCTTCCACTGGTCGGCGGGGATCGTGCCGTCACTCAGCAGCCACCGGGTCACAATCCGCTCCTGTCCGCCGCCGACGTACTGACCGCTCCACGTGGCGACGGAGTGGGCATCGCGGTGGGCGTTGCGGTAGGCGACCGTCCATCCGACGGCGGCCCCGGTCCCGTCGGCGGGCACGCTGTCGTAGCGGCCGGTCATGGCGTACCGCTTCTCGGCGTTGCCGACCGCCGACTCGTAGGTGCCGACGTACCCGCCGTTCGCGGCCTCGACGGACACCGTTCCCCGGGTGTCGGCGGCGGCGCTCGCGGATACGGTGGCGAGGGTCAGGGACACGGCGCACCGTGCGACTGAGGCTTGGCGTATACGCGTCGCGAGACGATTCCCCCTGTGAGGGCCGGCAGGGCCCGCCCGTAGCCCGTGACGGCGGAAGGCCACAGGCTCGTCCGGGGAAGAGCGTAGGGCGGTGACCGCCGGCGGTCAGCGGTCGCGGACGGCGACGATGCCGTTGAAGACCCCGATGTACGCGGTGCCGTCGGGGCCGAGCGTGATGGGCGCCCAGTTGTTGTCGTAGAGGGGGCCGGTGCCGGTCAGTTGCCGCCAGCGCCGCTCGCCGGTGCGGAAGTCCACGGCCGTGAGGTACCAGCCGTCGATCCCCCAGTCGTTGGGCTCCTTCTCGTAGAAGTAGAGCAGCCCGTTCGCGGTGGAGAGCTTCGGTACCACCGACGGCGCGCGCACGGCGCTCTCCCACACCGTGTCGCAGCCGCTGCCGTCGGCGCGGACGTCGATGCGGGTCGCCCCGCCCACGACGGACCTGCCCAACAGCAGGCCGGCGGGGGTCTCGTAGCCGTAGTTGTTCTCGACGACGATGCTGTTGCCCCAGGTGATCAGGGAGTTGTCGGTGGTCGAGGAGCCGGAGCCGAAGACGGGCACCTTGCAGACCAGCCGCCGGTCCGCGGCGACATCGGCGCCCCGCCGGTAGACCAGGACGTTCATCCGGTCGTCGGCGTTGTCGGTGATGGCGACGTAGCCGTCGCCGAAGAGGTCCGGCGTGGTGCCCGAACCCTGGTTGACGGAACCGGGCTTGGTACCGGTCCCCCGGTCGTAGGTTTGGCGCCACTGCACCTCGGGGGTGCCATTGGCGGCGGCCCGGAAGCCGTAGAGCGCGTGGTCGGAGACGATGGAGACGCCGTCCTCGGCCACCGAGAAGGAGTTCTGGATCTCCTCGCCCTCCAGCCGCACGGAGCGGATCTGCAAGGTCGCCGGATCTACGGTGCCGACCCGGCCCTGGCGGGTCACCCACCAGATCCGGCCGTCCCAGTCGGGCATCACCGAGGTGACGGGGTCGCAGGTGCCGTTGGGCCGCAGGTTGGTCCAGGTGACGCAGTCGTGCGGGACGTGGCCGGTGAGGTCCCAGTCGTCGACGACGCTGAACTTCCAGCCTCCGTCGGCGTTCTGGAAGTGGGCGAGGCGCAGGACGTGCTGCCGCGAGTCGGCCAGGACGGCTCGGTCCCGGTCGTCCAGGTAGAAGTAGGCGCCGCCCGAGGTGTCCTTGAAGATCTTCGAGAAGTCGAGCGAGGTGATCGCCTCGACGGTGGAGGAGCGCTGCGGGAGCCGGTACTCCGCGAGCGTGGCGAGCGTACCCGGGTGCAGGAGCTTGACTTTGAAGCCCGAGAAGGTGCCGCAGACCGTGACGAGTCGGCCGCCCGAGTCGAAGGTGGCGGTGGCGCACTCGCCTCCCAGGGCCGCGATCTTCTGGCTGGTCACCTGAGGGTTCTCGCCGAGCGGACCGGACCAGGGTGAGGTGGCGCTCCCGGCCGCGTCGGAGTGCATGCCGCTGCGGCCGTTCGGCGCGAGGTACGGGTGCTGCGGAGGTCCCTCGCCCGGCAGCGGAGCGGCGGTGGCGGGGCTGCCCTCGTAACGGGCGATCAGCCGGTGGCCGGGCGCCTTGGGTATCTCCCCGCCGGCCCCGGCCCCGGAGCCGCTGTGGAGCAGCACCGCGAAGGCGGCCAGGACGGGCACCGCGGCGCAGCTCAGCGGTCTTCGGAACATCCGCGACTCCTCCGTGTCGGAGCGGGCCTGTTGACATCGCGTCTGACGTCGCACCGTCGGCCGACGGTAGAGCGCGGTGCCCGAGGAGTCCATGCATGCGCCGCATGATTCACGGCGGCGCAGCCGGCCCCGCAGCGGGCGGCCGGGACGCAGGCCGCAGTGCTCACGCGGCGGGGGGTCGGTCCTTGACGATCTCGTTCCAGTGGGCCGTGCGTTCGCACCAGCGCTCCAGCAGCACCGGGTCGTGGCCCACCGCGAGCAGTCCGGCCCCCGTCTCGTCCCGGTAGTCCTCCACGACGGCGACCAGCGCGGCCGTGGTGGAGGCGTCCAGCATCGCGGTCATCTCGTCGCAGACCAGCCAGCGCGGCCGCAGCACCAGGGCCCGGGCAAGACAGGCTCGTTGCAGCTGGCCGTCGCTGACCTCGTGGGGCCGGCGGGCGAGCAGGTCTGCGCCGAGTCCCACGCGCTGCGCCAGCTCGGCCACCCGCGTGCCCGCTTCGCCGCGCCGGCCGGTCGCGCGGAGGGGCTCCGCGACGAGGTCGCGCAGCCGCAGGCGGGGGTCGGCGGCGAGGCGCGGTTGCTGGAAGACGACACCGACCGCGGTGCGCAGGGCGCGCGGGGCCCGGTGGGAGAAGCCGGTCACGGCGTGGCCGTCGAGGGTGACGGTCCCCTCGTCCGGCCGGTGCAGCAGGGCGGCGACCCGGGCCAGGGTGGACTTGCCGCAGCCGCTCGGCCCGAGCAGGCCGAGGGACTCTCCCGGGCACAGGCTCAGGTCCGCGCCGCGGAAGGCGGGGGCACGGCGGTCGTAGCCCCCGGTGATGCCCTTGAGCTCAAGCATGGTGGCAGGCCACCCCTTCGGTGAGCGCGGGACGGCGGGTCCGGCACGGCAGGTCGGCGGCCGGGCAGCGGGCGGCGAAGGCGCAGCCGGGTGGGAGCGCGCCGAGCTCGGGCGGTGCGCCGGGCACTGGGATGAAGGCGCGTTCGGGCAGGGCGTCCAGGAGTCCCCGGGAGTACGGGTGCCGGGGCCCACGGCGGCCGAAGAAGGACCCGGCCGGGGCGATCTCGACGAGTCGGCCCGCGTACATGACGGCGACGGTGTCGGCGATCCGCTCGGCCGCGACCAGGTCGTGCGTGATCACCAACAGCGCCCGGCCGTCGGCGCGGGTGTGGGCGCGGAGCTCGTCGACGGTGCGCCGGGCCAGGTCGCGGTCGAGGCCGGTGGTCGGCTCGTCGGCCAGGAGCAGCGGGGCGCCGCCCACGAGGGCGAGGGCAGTGGCCGCGCGCTGGGCGAGACCGCCGGAGAGCTCGTGGGGATGGCGGTCGAGGTGGGAGGCGGGGAAGGCGGCACGCCCGGCGGCCGTCTCCGCCGCCGCGCGCAGGGCGGGCGGCCGGGTTCCGGTCAGTTCCCGGACCGTTTCCTCCAGCTGGGAGCGGACGGTGCGGACCGGGGTGAGGTGCGCGGCGGGGCTCTGCGGGACCAGGCCGATGCGCCGGCCGCGCACGGACCGGGCGAGGGTGCGCTCGTCGGCGGCGAGCAGGTCGAGGCCGTCGGCGAGCCGGGCCGATCCGGCGGTCTCCGCGTTGCCCGGGAGCAGTCCGAGGAGCGCGGAGGCGAGCACGGACTTGCCGCAGCCGCTCTCCCCGACGAGGGCGAGGCTCTCGCCAGGGGCCAGGGCGAAGGTGGCGCCGGTGACGGCCTCCACGTGGCGGCCGGCGGGCATGCGGAAGCGGACGGAGAGGCCCTCGACGCGCAGGACGGGCCCGCCCCCGGTGGTCCGGGGCTCTTCGCCTGCGGCGGGGGCGGCGGCGGGCGAGGGGGTCACAGGGTCAGCTCCGAGCGGCGGCGCGGGTTCAGGCGGTCGCGCCAGGCGCCCGCGAGGCCGGCGATGGCCAGGGTCGGGATGATCAGGAGGAGGCCGGGGAAGAGGGTGGGCCACCAGTGCCCGGCGAGCAGCGAGCCGCGCGCGGTCTGCACCAGACTGCCCAAGCTCGCCTGGTGGGCCGGGAGTCCCAGTCCCAGGAAGGACAGGGCGGACTCGTGCCACATCGCGTGCGGGATCATCAACACGGCGGCGAGGCCCGCCTGCGGCAGGATGCCGGGCACCAGGTGCCGGACGGCGACCCGCCACCGTGAGGCGCCGCCGGAGACGGCCGCGTCCACGTACGGCCGGCGGCGCAGCGACAGGACCTCCGCGCGGACGATCCGGGCCGTCGAGAGCCAGTGGGTGATCGCGACCGAGGCCACGACGGGCCAGAGCCCCGGCCGGAACACCGCCACGACGAAGATGCCCAGGAGCAGGTGCGGGACGGAGGAGAGGGTGTCCACCACCCGCATCGCCACCCGGTCGGCCCAGCCGCCGAGCGCACCGGCGGCCGCGCCCACCGCCGTGCCGATCACGGTGGCGACCAGTGCGGCCACCAGGCCGACGAGCAGGGAGACGCGCAGTCCGTAGACGCACCGCAGCAGCAGGTCGCGTCCGAGGTCGTCGGTGCCGAAGGGATGGGCCCACGAGGGGGGTTGCAGCTTCGCCGCCAGGTCGACCGCCTGCTGGTCCAGCTGTGCCAGCGGGGGCACGAGCAGCACGGCCGCGACGACCACCGCCATGACGGTCACGGCGGCGCGTACCCGCAGGGTGCGCGTGGAGCGCCGGGCGCGGCCCGGGGAGCGCCAGACCGGCTCAGCCATCGAAGCCCACCCTCGGGTCGACCAGCCCGTACAGCAGGTCGGACAGCAGGTTGCCGGCGAGTACGGCCGCGCTGGCCAGCACCGTCAGTGCCGCCAGCAGCGGAAAGTCGACCGAGGTGGCCGCCTGCACGGTCGCCGCGGCGATGCCCGGCCAGCTGAAGACCGTCTCCACCAGCAGGGCGCCGGTGATGAGTTCGGGCACCCGGGAGCCGATCAGCGTGAGCGTCGGCAGCATGCCGGAGCGCAGGGCGTGGCCGAGCAGGACCCTGCGCTCGGCCAACCCCCGCGCCCGGGCGCCGCGCACCGGGTCCTCCCCGAGGGCGTCGGCCACGCCCTGGCGGACGTAGAGGAAGAACCAGGGCAGTTGGGAGGCGCTCAGTACCAGTGCGGGCAGCACGAGGTGGGAGGCGACCTGCGCGAAGGTGACGGTGTCGCTGCCGGCGTCGGTGAGGCCGCCCGGGGGCAGCGCACCGAGCCGTACCGAGAAGAACCAGATGGCGAGCAGGGCCAGCCAGAAGGCGGGGGCGGCTTCCAGGGTGTAGGCGAGCGCGGACACGGTGCGGTCCAGCGCGCCACCTGTCCGGCGGGCGGCCAGCACGCCGAGCACGGTGCCGGTCAGGACGGCGACCGCGAACGCGCAGGCGGCGAGCAGCACCGACCAGCCGAGCCGCTCCGCGATCACGTCGGATACGGGCTGGCGCATGACGGCGGAGGTGCCGAGGTCGCCGGTGAGCGCCGAGGCCAGCCAGTCCCACCAGCGTGCGGCCAGGGGGCGGTCGACGCCGAGGTTGATCCGCAGCTGGTCGAGTTCGGCCTGCGAGGCGGTGAGTCCGGCGGTGCCGGCGTAGGCCTTGACGGGGTCGAAGGGGGACAGCGCGGCGATGGCGAAGACACCGAAGGTGACGGCGAGCAGGACGGGGGCGGCGGCCAGGGTCCGCCGCCCCGCCATGCGCGCCATCGGCCCCCAGGGGAGGCGGACGGAGCGGGGGGTCACTGCGCGTGGCTCACTTCTGCTGGGGCTTCCAGTCCTCGACGTTCCACCAGGGGCCGGTGCCGAGACCGTGGTCGTGCGGCTCCACCTGCGTGCCGGGGCCGTCCCACGCGTCGTTGACGACGTAGAGGTGGTCGATGTGGGTGAGGAAGACATAGCCCGGGTTCTCGGCGAGGCGGCGCTGCACGGTGTCGTACGCGGCCTTGCGCATGGCCGGGTCGGCACTGCGGCGCCCTTCGGCGAGGGCGGCGTCCACGGCCGGGTCGTCGTACCGGGCCATGTTGTTGAAGCCGTCGCCGCCGAGCGAGGAGGTCAGCAGGAGGTACTGGTCGAAGTCCGGGTCGGCCGGTGAGCCGCCGCCCGCGAGGACGGCCTCGGTCTTCATCCGGGGTTCGATGACCTCCCAGGTCCCGGCCTCGGTCTTGACCTCGATGCCGGCCTTCTTCGCGTCGGAGGCGAAGGCGAGGGCGTGGTCCTGGCGGATCTTGTCTCCGGCGGTGTACCAGAGCGGGAAGGACGCGCGGATCCCGTCCTTGGTGCGGATCCCGTCGTGCCCCTCCTTCCAGCCGGCGTCGTCGAGGATCTCGCGGGCCCGGTCGAGGTCGTGGCGGCGCTCGGTGCCGGCCGTGAACCACGGGCTGTCGGTGGGCACCGGCCCGAAGGCGGGCTTGCCCGCGCCGTCGAGCAGCCTGTCGACCATGGCCGTGCGGTCGACGGCGATGTCCAGTGCCCGGCGGACGGCGAGGTCGCCGGTGACCTCATGGTGCGTCGGAAGGGTCACGTTGCGGTAGTCGAAGGTCCTGGCGGCGTAGGTGCGGCGCGTGCTGTCCTTGGCGAAGCCCTTGGCCAGGCCGGGGGGCAGGATGGCGCCGTCCAGCTCACCGGAGCGCAGCCTTGTGGCGCGTACGTCGTCGTCCTTGATCACGGCCATGGTGAACTTCTTGACGGCGGGCTCACCGCCCCAGTGGCCGGGGTTGGCCCTGAAGCTGAGCTTCTCGCCCTTGGACCAGGCGGTGAGCACGTAGGGGCCGGTGCCGACCGGCCGCGTGGTGAAGTCGCCGCTGTTGACGTCCTGTCTGCCCGCGATGTGCTCCGGGGCGATGGGCAGCACGGTCCGCTCGGCGAAGGGCGCGTAGGGGTACTTCAGGGTGAAGACGACGGTGTCCTCACCCTTCGCCTCGACGCTCGCGATGGCATCCAGTTCGGTCTTGGAGGCGTTGTTCGTCCCCGGGGCGAGGATGGTCCGGTAGGTGAAGACGACGTCCTTGGCGGAGAAGGGCGCTCCATCGCTGAACGTGACACCCCTGCGCAGCGTGAAGGAGTAGGTGCGCCCGTCCTCGGAGACCTCCGGGAGGGACGCGGCCAGGGCGGGCTGGAGCTTCATGTCGCCGTCGTGCGTGAGCAGACCGTCGAAGATCTTGGAGTTGCCGTCCTTGCCGTAGCCCAGCAGCGGGCTGAGGGTCTCCGGCTCGGTGGCGATGCCGACCACGACCGAGTCCGTACCGGCCGCGCCGCCGGCCCCGGCGCCGGGCGTGGAGCAGGCCGCCGCGCCCGTGATGAGTGCGGCGGCCAGTGTCGCCCTGGCCGCTCCCCGTACCGTCCGGGCCGTCATGCTCTGCACATCCCTGTTCGCGTTCTTCCGTTATTGCAAAGAGCTGGCAATAATGCCAGACCTGATCAGAAGTCGACGAATCGGGTCACATCACCGACCGACGCCGCACGGGTCTTGTCGTCCTCGCACCTGCCGTGCCATATATGTCTAGACCTTTACTGGAGCCGAGGAAGGCACCCCGTGCGACGCAGCGCCCCCACGCTCGCCCTCTTCCTGATCCCCACCGGCCTCATGGGCCTCACCGCGTGCAGCGCGCCCGACACCGAGCCGCCGTCCGCCCCCAGCGGACTCACCGCCCAGGCCGGCAGCGCCACCACCGTGCACGTCATGTGGGACGCGGCCGCGGATCGCGACGGCGTGACCCGCTACCAGGTCTTCGAGGGCGGACGGCTGGTACGGGAACTCCCGGCCGAGAGGACCATGATGGACGTCACCGGCCTCGTCCCGGGGACCGGCTACTCCTTCACGGTGCGGGCCCGGGACGCCGCCGGGAACCTCTCCGAAGCCGCTCCGGCCGCGCTCGCCACCACCCCGGCGGCGAAGCCCGAGGACCGGACGCCGCCCACCGCACCCGGCGCCACCACCGGCAGCGCGACCGGACCCCGGTCGGCCCGGCTGTCGTGGACCCCGTCGACGGACGACACGGGCGTCACGGCGTATGACGTCTACCAGGGCGGCGCCCGCATCCACACGGCCGGCCCCGGCGACACCGACACCACCCTGACCGGCCTGCGGCCCGACACCGTCTACACCTTCACGGTCCGGGCCCGGGACGGCGCCGACAACTCCTCCCCCGACGGCCCGGCCGTGGACGTGAGCACCCCGCCCGCCTCCGGCGACGGTCCGGGCACCGCCCCCGCCGACCTCACCGCCACCGCCTCGCCGGGCACGGTCACGCTCACCTGGACCGCCCCCGAGACCGGCCGGCCCACCACCGAGTACGAGCTGTACGTCAACGGACGGCCCACGACCGTCATCCAGTTCGGCGCGGGAGCGGTACCGGCCGGCCGGGCGGAACACCGCCTCACGGTGGCCGAGCCCACCGGCACCGAGTGGGCCGTGAAGCTGCGCGCAAGGCTCCCCGACGGCAACTGGGGGGCGTTCTCCGCCGAACGCCGGATCACGCTCGTCGCATGAACCCGGGGGACCCGATCCGGCCTTAACGGCACGGTGGGATAAGAAGATCACGCAGAATACTCCCGTGTTCGGTGAGTACTCGGTCAATGACAATCAGCCAGATTCCACGGAAGATGCCCCCGGGCCGGGAGCCGGCAGACCGCCGGGCAACCTGCCCGCGGAGCCCGCCGGCTTCATCGGCAGACAGTCCGAACTCCAGCTGCTCGGGAAGCTGTTGCGCGAGCGCAGACTGATCACCCTGACCGGGGTGGGAGGCGTCGGCAAGTCCCGGCTCGCCCTGCGCGCGGTCGCCGGCGCCGACCGGGCCCGGCCCGACGGCGCCTGGTGGGTCGAGCTGTCACCACTGCGCGATCCCGCCCTGCTGACCGCCACCGTCGCGCACGCCGTCGGCCTCGCCGACCACTCCCCCCGCCCCCTCGACGAGGAACTTTGCGCGTGGATGGCCGACAGGGAGCTCCTGCTGGTCCTGGACACCTGCGAGCACCTGGTTCCCGAGTGCCGCCACCTGGCGGGCGAACTCCTGCAGTCGGCACCCGGGTTGACCATCCTGATCACCTCCAGGGAGCCACTGCGCAGCGCGATCGAGGAGGTCGTCGAGGTCCGCCCGCTGCCCTGCGAAGGACCCGACAGCGACGCCTTGGCCCTCTTCCGCACCCGCGCGCTCGCCGCGACCCCGCGCGCCGCGGCCGTCTTCGCCGACCCGGAGCGGACCGCCGTCGCCGCCGAGGTCTGCCGACGCCTCGACGGCATCCCCCTCGCCCTGGAACTCGCCGGCGCCCGGATGCGGTTGTGGACGGTCGAGCAGATGGCCGAGCGGATCGGCGAGCGCTTCGAAATGCTGTCGGACGTCCGCGTCTCCCGGCCGCCGCGGCACCGGACGATGCGGACCACGATCGGCTGGAGCCACGAGCTGTGCGAGCCGCTGGAACGGCTCCTGTGGGCCCGACTCTCGGTGTTCACCGGCGACTTCGACATCGCTGCGGCGCGCGCCGTGTGCGCGGGCGGACCACTGCCGGCCGCCCGGGTCGAACGCACGCTCGCCGGTCTCGCCGCCAAGTCCGTGGTCCTGCGCACCGAGGAACGCGGCGCCGGCGCCCGCTACCGGCTGCTGGACACGATCCGCGAGTACGGGCACGACTGGCTGGGCGAGCTCGGCGAGACGCAGCTGGTCGCCGACCGGCACGCCCACTGGTACGCGGCGCTCTCGCACGCCGCCGACCGGGGCTGGATGGGCCCGGGGCAGGTGGACTGGTACCGGAGGATCACCGCCGAGCACGCGCAGTTGCGTACGGCCCTGGAACACCTGCTCGGCGCCGACCCGTCGGCAGCGCTGGAGATGGCCGGGGCGCTGTGGTTCTACTGGTTCGCGTGCGGGCACGTGCACGAGGGCCGCGCCTTCCTGGAACGGGCCCTGCGGCTCGCCCCTCGCACCGGGCTCGCCCACAACCAGGCCCGGTGGGCCCTCGGGCTCACCATGGTCCTCCAGGGCGACATGGACGAGGCGCGGCGCCTCGGCGAGGAGTGCGCCCGGGACGCGGCCCACCTGGCCGACCCCGAGCGGGAGTTGCGCGCCGCCTACCTGCACGCGGCGTCGGTCCTGATGCCGGGCGACCCGGTACGGGCCCTGCGGCTGGCCGGCCCGCAGGCCCGTGCCGCCCATGGCGGGCGCACCACCGGACCGGGCTGGCTCCTGTGCAAGCTGGCCACCGGATACTCCCTGTGCGCGCTGGGACGCTTCGAGGAGGCGGCCGAGGAGGCGCACTCGCTGCGGGAGGCCTGCGCGGAGCTGGGCGAGCGCTGGATGCGGGCGTACGCGGACTACGTCCTGGCGGTGGCCGCGCTGGGCCTGGGCGACCACGGGGAGGCCGCACGCCACGTACGGGCCATGCTTTCCGGGAAGCGGCTCCTCGGCGACCGGCTGGGCATCGCGCTCGGCCTGGACCTGCTGGCCGCAGCGGTGGCCGGACTGGGCGACGGCGAGCTGGCGGCGCGCCTGCTGGGCACCGGGCACGCCTGGTGGCGCACGGTGGGCCGACCGCAGATGGGCTCGCCCTCGCTGACGGCCGTACGGGACCGGAGCGAACGGCAGGCGCGGGCGGCGATCGGAGACGCCGCCTTCGAGGCGGCGTTCCGGGGCGGGGCGGCGGCGCCCACGGGCTGAACCCGGCCCGTGGACGGCGCGCTGTGTAACCGCGTCGGGGCTCCCGTCAGTACGGGAGGGGTCTGCCCGACGGTGTGCGCAGGTCCAGGTCTCGGGGAGCGGGCTTGGGGACGGGCTTTCGGATCAGCTGCTGGCGCATGCTGCCTCCTCGCTCAGACCAGGGCCGGGCGGCGGGGGTCCACCGCACGGCTGTCGGGGAGCAGTTCACCGGTGTCGTCGAAGATCACGACTCCGTTGCAGAGCAGACTCCATCCCTGTTCGGGGTGGGAGGCCACGGTGCGGGCGGCGTCGTGGTCGGCGCTGTCGGCGGCTGGGCAGGGGGGCTGGTGGGAGCACATGGCGCACCTCCTCGCGATGTGGGGCGGGAGGGCCGGTGGTCACCCGGTCGTACCGCGATCCACGGTGGCGGCGAGTATTACCGATCGCCACCCCTGGACGGAACCCGTATTCGCCGTCCAGTTCACGGTGTGTATGCCCGATTACGATGCGCTCATGCCCGTTATCCGGATCGTTCACCGTACGTCCGCGCCCGTCGCCGAGGCGTGGTCGAGGCTCACGGACTGGGAGCGCCACGGGGCGCAGGTCCCCCTCACGCGGACGATCATCGAGAGTCCGCCGCCGACGCACGCGGGAACGATCTTCACGGCCCGCACGGGTGTGGGAAGGATCACGTTCGACGACCGGATGGAGGTCGTGGTCTGGCGGCCGCCGGTGTCCGAGGCGGCGGGCCTCGTCCGGCTGGAGAAGCGCGGCCGGGCGGTGACGGGCTGGGCGGAGATCGAGATTCACTCCCTACCGGCAGGTGGTTCGGAGGTCCACTGGCGCGAGGAACTGCACCTGCGCGGCCTCCCCCGCGCCCTGGACCCCCTGGTGGCGGCCGTCGGCCGTCGCGTCTTCGGCCGCGCCATCACCCGGCTGCTGGCCGTCTGAGGAGCCGGCCGGGGCCTGCGTGATCACCGCACCGCCACGCACCCGACGGCGGACGCGCGGCGGCCGGAACGCAACGGCCCCGAGCCCGCAGCCGGGCGGCCGGGACGCAGCGGTGCGGGCCCGCCCGCACCCGCACCGCCTCATCCCAGCCCGCCTCGTATCCCGGCCCGCTTCGTCCGGTCCCGTCCCGCGTCAGCGGATCGGCATGCCGGAGATCGTGCGCGCGATCACCAGCCGCTGGATCTCACTGGTGCCCTCGAAGATCGTGTAGATCGCGCTGTCCCGGTGCATCCGCTCGACCGGGTACTCGCGGGTGAAGCCGTTGCCACCGAGGATCTGCACGGCCTGGGCGGTGACCTTCTTGGAGACCTCGCTCGCGAACAGCTTGGACATCGAGCCCTCGGCCGATTCGAACGGCCGGCCCGCGACCGCCATCCAGGACGCCCGCCACACCAGCAGCCGGGCGGCGTCGATCTGGGTGCGCATGTCGGCGAGCTGGAAGGCCACCCCCTGGTTGTCGATGATCGGGCGGCCGAACTGCGTACGGGTCTTCGCGTAGTCGAGAGCGACCTCGTACGCGGCGCGCGCGGTGCCCACGGCCATCGCGCCGACGGCCGGCCGGGAGGCCTCGAAGGTGGCCATGGCCGCGTTCTTGACGCGCTCGCCCCCGCCGCTGCGGGCCCGCTCACGGGCCCGGGCGAGGCGCTCGTCCAGCTTCTCCTTGCCGCCGAGCAGGCAGTTTCCGGGGATCCGCACGTCCTCCAGGACCACCTCGGCGGTGTGGGAGGCGCGGATGCCGTGCTTCTTGAACTTCTGCCCCTGGGACAGCCCGGGGGTGCCCGGCGGCACGATGAAGGACGCGTGCCCCTTGGTCCCCAGCTCCGGGTCGACGACGGCCACGACGATGTGGACGTTGGCGATCCCGCCGTTGGTGGCCCAGGTCTTGGTGCCGTTGAGCACCCACTCGTCCTTCGCCTGGTCGTAGACCGCGCGGGTGCGCATCGAGCCGACGTCCGAGCCTGCGTCCGGCTCGGAGGAGCAGAAGGCGGCGACCTTCACGTCGTCGGGGGTGCCGTACATCTGGGGGATCCAGGTGCCGATCTGCTCCTCGGTGCCGTTGGCCACGACGCCGATGGCCGCGAGCCCGGTGCCGACGATGGAGAGCGCGATGCCGGCGTCGCCCCAGAAGAGCTCCTCCATGGCCATCGGGATGCCGAGCCCGGTCGGGTCGAAGTACTGCTGGGCGTAGAAGTCCAGCGAGTAGATGCCGAGCTTGGCGGCCTCCTGGATGACGGGCCACGGAGTCTCTTCGCGCTCGTCCCATTCGGCGGCGGCGGGTCGCATCACATCGGCCGCGAAGCCGTGGATCCAGTCCCGCACCTGCTTCTGGTCGTCGTTCAGCTCCATGGTGAACTCCGCCATGTCCCCTCCACCTGTCCGTACTCGTCACTCCAGAGGTTACTAGCGGTAACCCATCCGGGGGGCACAGTCTGTTACCGGCGAGTAAGCACTGTCAAGCGCGAGCGATTCGGTCGACGGCTGCCCGGTCGTGTCCGCCGATTCGATCGCCGGGGCGCCCCGGGTGTTACGTTGCGTGGGCGTCAGGCACATCGCAAGGGCGGGGAGAGAACACGTCATGGAGACCACGCAGCAGACCGGCGAACCCGGAGCGGCCGAGCGCCGCCGGCGGGAGCTGCTCGAAGCCGCCGACCGGGTCGTGCTCAGGGACGGCCCCAAGGCCTCCATGAACGCCATCGCGGCCGAGGCGGGCATCACCAAGCCCATCCTGTACCGGCACTTCGGGGACAAGGCGGGCCTCTACCAGGCACTCGCCGTCCGGCACACCGACGCCCTGCTCGGCTCGCTCCGGGCGGCGCTGGACGCCCCGGCCGAGCGGCGCCGGCGGGTGGAATCGACCCTCGACACCTACCTGGCCGCCATCGAGGCCCGCCCGCAGGTGTACCGCTTCCTGATGCACCCCGCGGAGGACTCGCACACCACCGAACGGGGCTTCGACGTCGGCCTGCACTCGGCGCCCCTGCTGCGCAGGCTCGGGGAGGAGCTGGCCCAGGTGATCAGCGAACGGGTGGACCTCGGTCCCGGCGGGGAGCAGCTGGCCCGGGTCTGGGGCCACGGCATCGTCGGCATGATGCACGCGGCCGGCGACTGGTGGCTGGGTGAACGCCCCTGCGGCCGCGCGGACCTGGTCGCGGGCCTCACCGACCTGCTCTGGGGCCGCCTCGCCACCGCCGGCAACCGCGAGGACGGCCCCGGCTTCTGACCCGTCCGGGCCCGCCGAGGCCGACGGGGTGGCCGGTTGGCGGGGCCGAGGGCGTGGCGGGGCAGGCCGCCCTCGGGGAAGATCCGTCAGCCGCGCTGTGCATCGGCCCCCCAGGGGGCCTTCGCGATCGCCCGGCGCAGGCGGCGGGCCCGCATGCCGGTCACCCGGTCCGCGTAGACCGTCCCGTCGAGGTGGTCGCACTCGTGTTGGAGGCAGCGCGCGAAGAACCCGGTACCGGAGACCCGCACGGGCGCGCCGTCCGAGGTGACCCCCTCCACCACCGCGTGGTCGAAGCGGGCCGTGCCCGCCTCCAGGCCCGGCAGGGACAGGCAGCCCTCGGGCCCGACGAACTCGTCCCCGTCGGCCGCCACCAGACGCGGGTTGACGACGTGCCCAACGTGCCGTACGTCTTCATCATCGGGACAGTCGTAGACGAACACCCGCTGGGCGACTCCGATCTGGTTCGCGGCGAGGCCGACCCCCTCGGCGGCGTACATCGTCGCGAACATGTCCTCGACGAGCCGGTCGAGGGAGGGGCCGAACTCGGTGACCTCCGGGCAGGGTGAGTGGAGCACCGGATCACCCAGCAGGCTCATGGTGCGGACGAGGCCGGTGGTACCGGGGATCAGGCGCTGTCGCATGGCCGTAAGCGTACGACGGGCGGTCGCGGGAGGAGATCGACGGCGGGGCGGGGGCGCCGCGGTCAAGGCTGCGACAGGCACTGGATAGGCTGGGGCCGACCGACGCTAGGAGGACAAGGGACGATGGCAGGCAACACGGAGCCGCTTTCGCCGCGGGCCAAGCTGGCCGTGACGGCGGGCAAGGCCGCGGCGGCGGTGTCGCGGGCCGCGGGACGCGGAAGCGGATCGGTGATCGGAGGCAAGGTCGCTCTCAGGCTCGACCCCGATCTTCTCGGCGCGCTGGCGCAACACCTCGACGTCGTCCTCGTCTCTGCGACGAACGGCAAGACCACGACGACCCGACTGATCGCCGAGGCCCTGCGGGCCAGCGGTCCGGTCGTCTCCAACGCCCTGGGCGCCAATATGCCCGCGGGCATCACCTCGGCACTCGCCGGCGGCTCGGATGCCAAGTACGGCGTCATCGAGGTCGACGAGAAGTACCTGGCCGGAGTGGCCCGGGACGTCACCCCCAAGGTGATCGCCCTGCTCAACCTCTCCCGCGACCAGCTCGACCGCGCCGCCGAGACCCGCATGCTGGCGGAGAAGTGGCGGGAGGGCCTCCAGGGCTCCAAGGCGGCCATCGTCGCCAACTGCGACGACCCGCTGATCGTCTGGGCCGCCTCCTCCTCGCAGAACGTGGTGTGGGTCGCGGCTGGTCAGGAGTGGAAGGACGACGCCTGGTCGTGTCCCTCCTGCGGCGGTGTCATGCAGCGCCCCGGCGACGACTGGTTCTGCGGCGAGTGCGGCTTCCGCCGCCCGACCCCGACGTGGGTGCTCTCCGGCGACCACGTGCTGGACCCGCACGGCTCGGCCTGGCCGATCCACCTCCAGCTGCCCGGCCGCGCCAACAAGGCCAACGCCGCCACCTCGGCCGCCGTGGCCGCCGTCTTCGGCGTCCCGCCGCAGGTCGCGCTGGAGCGGATGTACCAGGTGCAGGCGGTCGCCGGCCGCTACGACGTGGTCCACTTCCAGGGCCGCGAGCTGCGCCTCCTGCTCGCGAAGAACCCCGCGGGCTGGCTCGAAACGTTTTCGCTGATCGACCCGCCGCCCGCCCCGGTGATCCTCTCCGTGAACGCGCGCGGCGCCGACGGTACCGACACCTCCTGGTTGTGGGACGTCGACTACCCGCGCCTGGCCGGTCACCCGATCTTCGTGATCGGCGACCGCAAGCTGGACCTCGCCGTCCGCCTGGAGGTCGCCGGCCTGGACTTCCGGGTGTGCGAGACCATCGACGAGGCCGTGCAGCTCGCACCGCCCGGGCAGATCGAGCTGATCGCCAACTACACCGCCTTCCAGGACGTGCGCCGCCGCGTCGGCAACTAGTACTCATACCCCCAGAGGACACACGAGCATGAGCGACAACAGCCTGCGTCTGGTGTGGGTCTACCCCGACCTGCTCAGCACGTACGGAGACCAGGGCAACGCCCTCGTGGTGGAGCGCCGGGCCCGCCAGCGCGGCCTGGACGTGCAGCGCGTGGACGTGCGCAGCGACCAGCCCATCCCCACCTCGGGCGACATCTACCTGATCGGCGGCGGCGAGGACCGGCCTCAGCGCCTGGCGGCGGAGCGGCTGCTGCGCGACGGCGGCCTGGAGCGCGCCGTCTCCAACGGCGCGATCGTCTTCTCCGTCTGCGCCGGGTACCAGATCCTGGGCCAGGAGTTCGTCAACGACCAGGGCCACCGTCAGGAGGGCCTCGGCCTGCTCGACGTCGTCACCGTGCGCGGTGAGGGCGAGCGGTGCGTCGGCGACGTCCTCGCGGACATCGACCCGCGCCTGGGCCTGCCGCAGCTGACCGGCTTCGAGAACCACCAGGGCGTCACCCACCTCGGCCCGACGGCGAAGCCGTTCGCCCGGGTGACGATGGGCCGCGGCAACGGCACCGGCGACGGTACCGAAGGCGCCTACAACGACACGGTGTTCGGGACGTACATGCACGGTCCGGTGATGGCCCGCAACCCGCAGATCGCGGACCTGCTGCTGAAGCTGGCCCTGGACGTGAACGCGCTCCCGGCCATGGACGACCGGTGGTACGAGGCGCTGCGCGCGGAGCGCATCGCGGCTGCCACGCAGCCCGCGTAGCAGCCGGGCGAACCGCTCATCAGGGCGACCCCCGCATCATGTGTTCGGCCCGGTTTTCCCTTGGGGGGACCGGGCCGACGTCGTTTTGTACGAGGAGTGCGACCAGCATGTGGAGGATGGTTCAGCGCACTGCTAAACCGCTTGTAGGGTGGCCGTAGTTCCAACCGGACGACGTGGTCCGGTCGCCGGCCCACGTTGCAAAGGTCTCTTCTGCCATGCGCATAGGTGTGCTCACTTCCGGTGGCGACTGCCCCGGCCTCAACGCCGTCATCCGCTCCGTCGTGCACCGTGCCGTCGTCGATCACGGCGACGAGGTGATCGGCTTCCACGACGGCTGGAAGGGCCTGCTGGAGGCGGACTACCGCAAGCTCGACCTCGATGCCGTCGCCGGCATCCTGGCCCGCGGCGGCACCATCCTCGGATCCTCCCGGGTCCAGCCCGCGCACCTGCGCGACGGCGTCGAGCGTGCCCGCGGGCACGTCGCCGACCTCGGGCTCGACGCGATCATCCCGATCGGCGGCGAGGGCACCCTGAAGGCCGCGAACCTGCTCTCCCAGGCCGGCCTGCCCATCGTCGGCGTCCCGAAGACGATCGACAACGACATCGCCTCCACCGACGTCACCTTCGGCTTCGACACCGCCGTCGGGGTCGCCACGGAGGCGCTGGACCGGCTGAAGACCACCGCCGAGTCGCACCAGCGCGTGATGGTCGTCGAGGTCATGGGGCGCCACACGGGGTGGATCGCCCTGCACTCGGGCATGGCGGCCGGCGCGCACGCCATCGTCGTGCCGGAGCGCCCCTTCGACATCGACGAGCTGACGGCGATCGTCGGCGAGCGCTTCTCCGCGGGCAAGCGGTTCGCGATCGTCGTCGTCGCCGAGGGCGCCAAGCCCCGGCCGGGCTCGATGGCCTTCGAGGAGCGGGGCAAGGACATCTACGGCCACGAGCGGTTCGCAGGCATCGGCAACCTGCTCGCCGTCGAGTTGGAGAACCGCCTGGGCAAGGAGGCCCGGCCGGTGATCCTGGGCCATGTCCAGCGCGGCGGCACGCCCACCGCGTACGACCGGGTCCTCGCCACCCGGTTCGGGTGGCACGCGGTGGAGGCGGCGCACCGGGGCGAGTTCGGCATGCTCACCGCGCTGCGCGGGACCGACATCGAGATGGTGCCGCTCGCCGAGGCGACCTCCACCCTCAAGACCGTCCCGGCCGAGCGCTACGCCGAGGCCCAGACAGTTCTCTGACGGCTCTCCCGCCCCTGCCCGACGTCCCTTTTGTGACAGACCGCCCCCGCGCGCACGAGCGTACGGGGGCGGCACTACTGTGGTGGGGCAGCACAGTCGAGGGAGTGAACAGATGGACCACAGCGGGCACGGCATGGACCTGCACATGGACTTGCCGCCGTTCACTCTCGGGCGCGGACTGGAGTTCTCCTTCGACGCGTTCTTCCTGTTCGGCTCCCTGCTCGGGCTGGCTCTGTACGGGTGGGGCGTGCTGCGGCTGCGCCGGCGAGGGGACTCCTGGGCGCCGGGCCGCACCATCGCCTTCACGTTGGGCGTGCTGACCGTGCTCCTCGTGATGTGCACCAGGCTGAACGACTACGGCATGGTGATGTTCAGCGTGCACATGGTCCAGCACATGGTGATCAGCATGGTCACCCCGATCCTGGTGCTGCTGGGCGCACCGGTGACGCTGGCCCTGCGCGCCCTGCCGCCCGCCGCCCGCGGGCGCAAGGGGCCGCGCGAGCTCCTGCTGGCGCTGCTGCACAGCCGGTACATGCGGGTGATCACCCATCCGGCGTTCACGATCCCGATGTTCATCGCCAGCCTCTACGCGCTGTACTTCACCCCGCTCTTCGACTTCCTGATGGAGAGCCGGGCCGGGCACATCTCGATGATGGTCCACTTCTTCGCCGTCGGTCTGATCTTCTTCTGGCCGATCATGGGCATCGACCCCGGTCCGCACCGTCCGGGCTATGTCATGCGGATGCTGGAGCTCTTCGCGGGCATGCCCTTCCACGCCTTCTTCGGCATCGCCCTGATGATGGCGAGCCAGCCGATGATCAAGACGTACGCGAACCCGCCCGCATCCCTCGGCATCGATCCGCTGCTCGACCAGCAGTGGGGCGGCGGCATCGCCTGGGCCTTCAGCGAGATCCCCTCGGTACTGGTCTTGATCGCCCTGATCTACCAGTGGTACCACTCCGAGCAGCGGACCGCGAAGCGCTCCGACCGGGCCGCGGACCGCAACGGCGACCGGGAGCTGGAGGCGTACAACGCGTATCTCGCCTCGCTTCAGGCGCGTGGCCGGTAGCGCGATCCCGCTCCGGCGCGCCACCATGGGGCATGACCGGATCCGTTAAGGCGATGGCAGTGATGACCTTCGCCGCACTGGTGGCCGTCGCCACGTACTCGGTGGTCCTCGGCAGCAACGGCTGGCTGTGGTTCGGCTGGGTGGTGCTGGGGCTTCTCACCGCCGGGATGGCCGCCTCACGCAGTACCTGAGGAAGGCCGCCGCCGCCCCTCGTCCCGGAGCTCACCGTCCGTAAAATGGCCGTGACGACGGGATACCGACAGGAGCGGCCTGGTGTTCTACCACTTGCTCAAGCACGTGCTCCTCGGACCTCTGCTGAGGCTGCTGTTCCGGCCGCGGATCGAGGGGCTGGAGAACGTCCCCGCGCAGGGCGCCGCGATCGTCGCGGGCAATCACCTGTCGTTCTCCGACCACTTCCTCATGCCCGCGATCCTGGCGCGTCGGATCACCTTCCTCGCGAAGGCCGAGTACTTCACCGGTCCGGGAGTCAAGGGCCGGCTGACCGCGGCGTTCTTCCGCAGCGCCGGGCAGATCCCGGTGGACCGGTCCGGCAAGGACGCCGGCCGGGCCGCCCTGCGCGAGGGGCTGGGGGTGCTGGCCAGGGGCGAGCTGCTGGGCATCTACCCGGAGGGCACCCGCTCGCACGACGGCCGGCTGTACAAGGGCAAGGTGGGGGTGGCCGCGATGGCCCTGGGCGCCGGGGTGCCGGTCATCCCTTGTGCGATGGTGGGCACCTTCGAGATCCAGCCGCCCGGCCAGAAGATCCCCAACATCCGGCGGGTGACGATCCGCTTCGGTGAGCCGCTGGACTTCTCCCGGTACGCCGGCATGGAGGGCGAGCGCGCCGTCCTGCGGGCGGTCACCGACGAGATCATGTACGCGATCCTCGGCCTTTCCGGGCAGGAGTACGTCGACCGGTACGCGGCCGAGGTGAAGGCCGAGGAGGAGCAGGCGCGCAAGAGGGCCCGGCGCAGCACGCGCTGAGCCTGCCCCTCCTCACGGATCTGCGCCGCGGCGGCCGAACGGCCGGGTACGGCCGACGGTGGCCGGGTCGTCCGAGTCAGCGGTGATAGGTACGGCAGGCCGCGTCGAGGACCTCGCGCAGCCGGAGGGCGTCCCCGGCCAGGGCCGTCACCAGGACGGCCGGACCCGCGAGCGGGGTCGCGACGGCGCACTCTCCCAGCACCGCGGCCGGCGGCGGGTCCTGCGCGAAGGCGGGGTCCACGACGAGGAGCTGGCCGACGGCCCGGTGTCCGGCGAGGCCGGCCGGGCCGTCCCAGCCGCCGGGTGCGCCGGGGCCGCAGGCGAGCTCCTGGTCCAGCAGCGGGCGGCCGCCGTGGGTGACGGTGAGGCGGCTGCGCAGCAGACCGGGCGGCTCCCCGTGGCGTCCCAGCGCCTGCTCCTCGCGCAGCAGCAGGCGCGCGGTAGGGGCCAGCCGGACCTGGGTGCGCACCCGCAGGTCACTGCCGCGGACCGAGACGAGCGGCTCCGGCAGCCACCGCACCGAGGCGTCGTCGTCCAGGTCCAGCTCCACGTCGTAGCGGGCGGGTTCGCCGTCCCGGCCGGGCAGGGCCAGGGTGGCCGCCGCCGAGGCCAGGGACAGCCGGGCCCCGGGTCCTGCGGTGGCGCGGACCGTGAGGTGGTCGCCGCCCAGCGGGGCGCTCATCGCTCCGACGAGGACGACCCCCGCCTCGGCCTCCCGGCCGCGGGTGCGGCGCAGGGCGAGCGGGCCCTCCCCGGCCAGCAGGGGCAGCGCGGTCCCGCCCCGCCCGTCGGCCACGGCGTGGATGCGGGCGGTGGCCCGTACTCCGGCGGCGGGCCGGGGGGCGGGGGGCGCCGTGGTCACCGTACGGTCCAGGCGGCGATCCGCTCCCGGACCCAGCCGGCGACCGGGGCCACGCCTTCGGGGCCGCGCAGCGACTGGAAGGCGACGGGCAGGTCTCCGCGCTGTTCGGCGGCGTCGCGGGCCATCCGACCGAGGTCGGATCCGACATGCGGGGCGAGGTCGGTCTTGTTGACGATGAGGAGGTCGGCGGTGGTGACGCCGGGCCCGCCCTTGCGCGGGATGTCGTCACCGCCGGCCACGTCGATGACGAAGATCTGGGCGTCGACGAGGCCCCGGGAGAAGGTGGCCGTGAGGTTGTCGCCGCCGGACTCGACGAGGATCAGATCCAGCGGGGCGTGTCCGCGGAAGGCCTCCTCCAGTTCTTCCACGGCCTCCAGGTTGGCGGAGATGTCGTCCCGGATGGCGGTGTGGGGGCAGGCCCCGGTCTCCACGGCGCTGATCCGCTCCGGTGGCAGGACCGCCTCGCGGAGCAGGAACTCGGCGTCCTCGCGGGTGTAGATGTCGTTGGTGACGACCGCCATGGAGAGGTCGGTGCGCAGGGCGCGGCACAAGGCGGCGACGGTGGCGGTCTTGCCGGAGCCGACGGGGCCGCCGAGGCCGATGCGCAGGGCGCGCCGGGTGCCGTCGGCGCGCAGCGGTTCGGCGCTGTGGGTGTGCCGGTGGGTGGGGGTGACGGCGTGGTCGAGGTGCATCGGGGGCTCCCGGGGGTCGAAGGGGGGCGGCGGTCGGTCAGGAGGCGAACAGCCGGACCGGCCAGTCGGCATGGACCTCGGCCGTGATCTCCAGCAGCGGCGAGGAGGCCGCGGGCAGGGCTCCTGGCCCGTCCAGCAGGGCCTGGTGGGCGGCCTCGGCGGCCCGGGCCGCGACCGCGTCGAGCTCGGGGGCGAGCCGGGCCAGCACCCCGCTCGCCTCGAAGGGGTCCAGGCCCAGCAGCCGCACGGTGGCGGTCGCCGGTCCGCCGACGCTCTCGTACGCCGCCACGTGGGCGGCGTCGAGCGGCCCGAGCCCGGCCGCCCGGGCGGTGAGGCCGAGCACGACGGGCTGGTGGGCGCCGCGCGGGAACGCCGCGGCCAGTTGCTCCAGGCCGGGGTCGGGCCAGGTGGCCCGCGCGGCCCGCAGCAGCTGGCGGCCCAGCCGCCGCGCCGCGGTGCGCAAGGCGGGCGACGGGGTGCGGGCGTCGGCCGCGGAGTCGAGCACGGCGGGGTCGAGCCCGACGGCGGCCGCCGCGGCGAGGGCCGCCGCGGTGAGCCCGGCGGTGTGCAGCCGGCCGCGGCAGAAGTCCTCCAGGGTGGCGGCGTCGTGGATCCGGCCGGCCTTGCAGGCGGCCTCGGCCCCGCCGGAGTGGGCGTGGCCGCCTGCGGGGAACCGGCCGTCCGCGAGGACGAGGAGCGCGGCGAGGCTCATGTGGCGGACCCCATCAGAAGAGGAAGTAGCGCTGGGCCATGGGCAGTTCCGCGGCGGGCGCCGGTTCGATCGCTTCGCCGTCGATGGTGACGGTGAAGGTGTCGGCGTCGACCTCGACCCGCGGCATGGCGTCGTTGTTGCGCATGTCCGCCTTGGTCACCTTCCGCGTGTTCTCTATGGCGGTGAACCGCTTGCCGAGTCCGAGCCGTTCGGGCAGGCCGTCGTCGAGCGCGGCCTGGGCCGTGAAGTTCAGCGAGTTCAGGCCGGGGGCGCGGCCGTGGCTGCCGAACATCGGCCGGGGCAGGACGGGCTGCGGGGTGGGGATGGAGGCGTTCGCGTCGCCCATCTGCGCGTAGGCGATCTGGCCGCCCTTGATGACGAGCTCGGGCTTGACGCCGAAGAAGGCAGGGTTCCACAGCACCAGGTCGGCGAGTTTGCCGGTCTCGACCGAGCCGACGTCGCGGGCGATCCCCTGGGCCACGGCGGGGTTGATCGTGTACTTGGCGACGTAGCGGCGGGCCCGGTGGTTGTCGGCGGGTCCGTCGCCGGGGAGGAATCCGCGTCGCCGCTTCATCACGTGGGCGGTCTGCCAGGTGCGCAGCACGACCTCGCCGACACGGCCCATGGCCTGGGAGTCGGAGGAGATGATGGAGATGGCGCCGAGGTCGTGCAGCACGTCCTCGGCGGCGATCGTCGAGGGTCGGATGCGGGACTCGGCGAAGGCGAGGTCCTCGGGGACGGCCGGGTTGAGGTGGTGGCAGACCATCAGCATGTCGAGGTGTTCCTCGACGGTGTTGACGGTGTGCGGCCGGGTGGGGTTGGTGGAGCTGGGCAGGACGTTCGGCTCGGAGACCACGGTGATGATGTCGGGTGCGTGCCCGCCGCCCGCGCCCTCGGTGTGGTAGGAGTGGATCGTCCTCCCGGCGATGGCCGCGAGGGTGTCGGCGACGAAGCCCGCCTCGTTGAGCGTGTCGGTGTGGATGGCGACCTGGGCGCCGGTCTCGTCGCAGACGCCGAGGCAGGCGTCGATGGCCGCGGGGGTGGCTCCCCAGTCCTCGTGGATCTTGAATCCGAGGGCTCCGCCCCGCAGCTGGGAGTGCATCGCCTCGCGCGAGGTGGTGTTGCCCTTGCCGAGGAGGCCGATGTTGACCGGGTAGGCCTCCAGCGCCGCGAACATCCGGGCCAGGTGCCAGGGGCCGGGGGTGACGGTGGTGGCCTTGGTGCCCTCGGCCGGTCCGGTACCGCCGCCGACCAGGGTGGTGATCCCGGAGGCGAGGGCCTCGTCGACGACGGTCGGGGAGATGAAGTGCACGTGGGCGTCGATGGCCCCGGCGGTGACGATCTTCCCGTTGCCCGCGATGATCTCGGTCTCGGGACCGATGACCAGTGCCGGGTCGACGCCGTCCATGGTGTCGGGGTTGCCGGCCTTGCCGATGCCGCAGATCCGACCGTCGCGGATGCCGAGGTCGGCCTTGACGATGCCCCAGTGGTCGAGGATCACGACCCCGGTGATCACCGTGTCGGGTGCGCCCTCGGCGCGGGTGGTGCGGGCCTGGCCCATGGATTCGCGGATGACCTTGCCGCCGCCGAAGACGGCTTCGTCGCCGGAGCGGCCGGGGCCGCCGCCGAGGTCCTGCTCGATCTCGACGAAGAGGTCGGTGTCGGCGAGCCGGATCCGGTCGCCGGTCGTCGGCCCGAAGAGGTCGGCGTACACCTGGCGGGAGATCTCAGCCATCGAGCGGCCCTCCGGTCTCGCCGCGCAGTCCCGGTACGGTCCGCGAGCCCGCCAGCGGGACGAGTTCCACCGCCGCCGGGATGCCCGGCTCGAAGCGGACGGCCGTACCGGCGGGGACGTTGAGGCGCAGCCCGTGGGCCGCGGCACGGTCGAAGTCGAGGCCGGGGTTGGCCTCGGCGAAGTGGTAGTGGGAGCCGACCTGGACGGGCCGGTCGGCGGAGTTGAGCACGGTGAGACGGGTGACGGGGCGGCCCTCGTTGAGCAGTACCGGGCCCTCCCCGAAGGCGATTTCGCCGGGGATCATGCGGGGGTACTCCTTGTCAGACGATGGGGTCGTGGACCGTGACGAGTTTCGTGCCGTCCGGGAAGGTCGCCTCGACCTGCACGTCGTGGATCATCTCGGGGATCCCCTCCATGACCTCGGCCCGGGTCAGCACGGTGCGGCCGGAGGCCATGAGCTCGGCCACCGTCCGGCCGTCGCGGGCCCCTTCGAGGATGTGCGAAGTGATCAGCGCCACCGCCTCGGGATGGTTCAGGCGCACTCCGCGCGCCCTCCGCTTCTCGGCCACGTCCGCGGCCACGTGGAGGAGCAGTCGCTCCTGTTCGTGCGGTGTCAGTTGCACTCGTATCACCATGCTTCCGGGACAAGATCGACTTCGCGCCGAGGTGACCTTATAGGCGTTCAACACTCTGTTGACCTGCGCATTTCCAACCCAAGCGTCTCTTGCCCAACGCAGGGGAAGGCTTTCCGTTGCGCCGACCGCGGCTTTACCGGCCGATGGGTGATCAATGGCGGACGCACGTGCCCGCCACGCTATGGGCCGATCTTTTCCGCAGAGTTAACCCACGTTTCGGGAAGGCACCCGGTTCGAGCCGGCGGCCCGCCGGCCGGGACTTCCGTATACGGAAGACGCCGGGGGCCCCGAGGGCCGCCCGGCGTTCGCGGTGGGTTCGGCGGTGCGGCCTGCGGTCAGCAGCCCCCGGCGGCGGCCGGCGCGGCCGCGGTCCAGGGCAGCGCGATCCAGACCGTCTTGCCGCCGTCCTCGGCGGGGGTGACCGAGAGCCGGCCCCCCGCCTCCACGGCGAGCCAGCGGATGATGACCAGCCCGCGGCCGTTGTCCTGCTGGACGGCGGCAGGAAGCCGCTTGGGCCGGCGCGGACAGCTGTCGGTCACCCCGACCCGCAGCCACTCCTCGCGCTCCAGACGGAGGTCGACGGTGAAGGTCGGCGACTGGCCGAAAGTATGCTGCACGGCGTTGGTGGCGAGCTCTGAGACGATCAGCCGGATACTGTCCGCGGCCTCGGCGTCTTCGGGCAGCCCCCATGCGCCCAGCACCTCCCCGACATAGCGTCGGGCAGCGGCCACCGAGGCGGGATCGCTCGGCAGAGTGATGGATGCTTCCTGGTGGTCTGCCATGGCGACGTCCCTTTCCCACCGGAGCGGAATCGCCCCGGATCTGTGCTGGACGCCAGACTGCCACCCATCGTGCCGCCACATCTGCTTTTCCCCAAAGATCTGCATATATCTGTCGCCCGATGCAGTGAACTCTGCTACGGAAGAGCGTATTTGGACGGCAAACTGGTGCGACCTGCGCCGGTGGAAGGAGGCGGGCGTGCAGCACGGTCCCGCGGTGCGCCGACGCAAGCTCGGCGAGGAACTGCGTGCCCTGCGTGACCGGTCGGGCCTCACCAGTGGTGAGGCCGCCCGGATCGTGGGATGGCACCAGTCGAAAATCAGCCGCATCGAGACGGGCCGCAGCGGCGTGAAACCGGAGGACATCCGGCTGCTCCTCGACGCCTACGGGGAGGTCGTGAGCCCGGAGCAACGCGCTTTACTGGAGGCCCTGTCCGCCTCGGCCGCAGGCCCCGGAACGGGCGGCGACACGGGGCGGGGACGGCAGTGGTGGCACGACTACCGGGGGCTGCTGCCCCAGGAGTACCGGGACTTCATCAGCCTGGAGGCGGGAGCCCGGTCCGCCCGTACGGTGGAACTGTCGGTGGTGCCCGGGCTGCTGCAGACCCCCGAGTACGCACGGGCCGTGACCCGGGCCGCGCTCGGCGGGCTTCCGGAACCGAAGGTGGACGCGCTGGTCGACGTACGACTGGCCCGGCAGGCGGTACTGCGGGCCGATCCGCCGTTGGAGCTGAGCGCGGTGCTGGACGAGGCGGTGCTGCGCCGCCAGATCGGCGGGCCCGGGGTGATGGCGGAGCAGCTGCGGCACCTGGCGCAGGTGGCACGGCTCCCCCAGGTGAACGTCCAGGTACTGCCGTTCAGTGTGGGTGGCCATCTCGGCCTCACCGGACCGTTCGTCATTTTCTCATTTACGAACATCTCCGATCTGGATGTGGTGGTACTCGACCATTTGACGAGTAGCCTCTATCTGGAGCGGAAGGAAGACCTAGAGGCGTACGGCGCCGCGTTCCGCACCATCCAGGCGCACGCCCTGCCGCCCCAGGACTCTTGTGAACTCATCAGCTCACTCGCTGACGACGCGTAGAGGAGGCACCCCCGTGTCCGCAACCCCCTTAAGCACCGGCGGACTTCTGATCAGAGCTCCGCGGTGGCGGCGCAGCAGCCGCAGCACCGGAATGAACAACTGCGTGGAGGCGGCCGTCCTCGGCGGCGGTCTGCTGGCCGTCCGCGACTCCAAGCGGACGGACGGCCCGGCCGTACTCTTCACCGGCCCGGCCTGGGACGGCTTCCTCGCCTCCGTACGGACCGGGGCGCCCGCGTCCGCCTAAGGCCCGGGCCGCGGCAGCACACCGCACAGCGCCGCAGGCCACCCGCCGGGCGGTCCCAGCGGGGGCGCGGACCCCGCCTCGTGCCGTGACCCGGTGGACCTTCGCGGCCACGGCAGCGGCCCTCTCAGGGCGTGTGGCGACAGTGGCGCCGTCCGCCCGAGGGACGGGCCCCGCGGCGTCCGGTGCGTGCGCTCGCACGGCGCAGGACCGTCCCGTACCGGGCGCAATCGGACGATCCCGACCACGCGGCGGGCGTGCGTGCCGGGCACCGTAGGGCAGGCGCGGCGTTCACGACCCGCCCTACGGCGCGGCCCCGGCAGGCGCGGTGGCGACGATCGTCGTGACCGCCCGATCGATCTCCTCCCCCGTGAGGTCGGCCCGGGCGGTCAACCTCAGCCGGGAGATGCCGTCCGGCACCGACGGCGGGCGGAAGCACCCCACGGACAGACCCGCCTCGCGGCAGTCGGCGGCCCAGCGCAGCGCCTCCGGAGCCGACGGGGCACGCACCGACACCACGGCCGCGTCCGGCCGGGCCGCGGTCAGCCCGGCGGCAGTGAGCCTCCCGTACAGCCGGTCGGCCACCTCGCGAGCCCGGTCGGCGCGCTCCGGCTCCCGCCGGAGAAGGCGCAGGCTCGCCAGTGCCGCTCCCGCGGCGGCCGGGGCCAGCCCGGTGTCGAAGATGAAGGTGCGCGCCGTGTTGACCAGGTGCCTGATCACCTTGGCCGGGCCGAGCACGGCACCTCCCTGGCTGCCCAGCGACTTCGACAAGGTCAGGGTGGCCACCACGTAGGGCGCGCCGGCCAGCCCGGCGGCGTGCAGCGCACCACGGCCGCCCTCACCCAATACGCCCAGTCCGTGGGCGTCGTCCACGAGCAGGGCCGCTCCCCCGTCCCGGCACACGGCCGCGTAGGCTCCCAGCGGGGCGGCGTCGCCGTCGACGGAGAACACCGAGTCGGTGACCAGCAGAGCCCGGCCCGCATGCGCGGCGAGCGCCTTGCGCGCGGCGTCCGGGTCGGCGTGCGCGACCACCGCGGTCTCGGCGCGCGAGAGTCGGCAGCCGTCGACGATGGAGGCGTGGTTGCCGGCGTCGGAGACGACGAGCGTGCCCCGGTCGCTGAGCGCCGTCACCGCGGCGAGGTTGGCCGCGTATCCGGAGGACAGGACGAGCGCGGCCTCGAACCCGCAGAAGGCCGCGAGCTCCCGTTCCAGTTCCGCGTGGAGTTCGGTGGTGCCGGTGACGAGGCGGGAGCCAGTGGCCCCGGCGCCCCAGCCCTCGGCCGCCTCGCGGGCCCCGCGGACGGTCTCGGGGTGCCGGGACAGGCCGAGGTAGTCGTTGCTCGCGAGGTCCAGCAGCGGCGACACCGGCGGCCGGGGGCGCAGGGTGCGGACCAGCCCGGCATGCTCCCGTGCCCGCTCCGCGGCGTCGATCCAGGCGAAGACGTCCGCGGGATCGGGAGTGTGCTGGGGCATCGGCATGTCCTCGTGTTTTGTCGGCAGTCCACAGGCCTGCCCGACCCTAGCCGCCGCGACGTGTCCGCCAGGTGTGGTGATACACACACACCCATCCGGCCATGTTGTGCGATCTCTCCTTGGCCGGGATGGGTCGAGTGGTCCAGGATCAGCTCCATGGACCTGCTGAACACCCTGGTGGACAAGGGGCTGCGGCGCGAGCTGCCGACCCGCGAAGAAGCGCTCGCCGTACTGGCGACTTCTGACGACGAACTGCTCGACGTGGTGGCCGCGGCCGGCAAGGTGCGCCGTCAGTGGTTCGGGCGTCGGGTCAAGCTGAACTACCTGGTCAACCTGAAGTCGGGCCTGTGCCCGGAGGACTGCTCCTACTGTTCCCAGCGGCTGGGCTCGACGGCCGGGATCCTCAAGTACACGTGGCTCAAGCCGGAGGAGGCCTCCCAGGCCGCCGCCGCGGGTGTTGCGGGCGGGGCCAAGCGGGTCTGCCTGGTGGCGAGCGGCCGCGGGCCGACGGACCGCGACGTGGAGCGTGTCGGCAAGACGATCGAGGCGATCAAGGAACAGAACGAGGGCATCGAGGTCTGTGCCTGCCTCGGTCTGCTCTCGGACGGCCAGGCGGAGAAGCTGCGCGAGGCCGGCGCAGACGCCTACAACCACAACCTGAACACCTCCGAGGCCACCTACGGCCAGATCACCAAGACCCACACCTACGCCGACCGCGTGGACACCGTGGAGAAGGCCCACGCGGCGGGCCTGTCGGCCTGCTCGGGCCTGATCGCCGGCATGGGCGAGACCGACGAGGACCTCGTCGACGTGGTCTTCTCGCTGCGCGCGCTGGACGCCGACTCGGTCCCGGTCAACTTCCTGATCCCCTTCGAGGGCACGCCGCTGGCCAAGGAGTGGAACCTCACCCCGCAGCGCTGCCTGCGGATCCTGGCGATGGCGCGGTTCGTCTGCCCCGACATCGAGGTCCGGCTGGCGGGCGGGCGCGAGGTGCACCTGCGCTCGCTGCAGCCGCTGGCGCTGAACATCGTCAACTCGATCTTCCTCGGTGACTACCTCACCAGTGAGGGGCAGGCCGGCCAGGCCGACCTCGACATGATCGCGGACGCCGGTTTCGAGGTGGAGGGCGCCGGTACGACGACCCTTCCCGCGCACCGCTCCGACGCCGCCGACGCGGCCCCCTCCAGCGGCTGCGGTTCCCGGGGCGGTGCCTCGGTGTGCGGTTCGGGCGCGGCCGGGGCCGACGACGCCGTGGGCTGCGGATCGGCGTGCGGCGGCTGTTCGGGGCACCCGCACGCGGAGGCCGCGCCGGTGCCGGAGCAGCCGGCCCAGGCCGGGCCCGGCGAGCTGCGGTCGGACCTGGTGGCGGTGCGCCGCCGCGGCGCGGGGACGGACATCGCGCCCAATGCCTGACCGGTCCCACCCGCGGTCGGCCGGTGCGGAACTGCTCGCGCTGGACCGGCAGCACGTCTGGCACCCGTACGGCCCGATGCCCGGACGGCAGGAGCCGCTGGTCATCGCCTCCGCCACGGGGGTGCGGCTGAGGCTCGCCGACCCGTCCCAGGGGGAAGGTCACGACGAGCTGGTCGACGGCATGTCCTCCTGGTGGTCGGCCATCCACGGCTACAACCACCCGGTGCTCAACGAGGCAGTGACCGCGCAGCTCGGGCGCATGTCGCACGTGATGTTCGGCGGGCTCACCCATGAGCCCGCCGTCCGGCTCGCGGCGAAGCTCGTCGAGATCACCCCGCCCGGACTGGAACACGTCTTCCTCGCCGACTCAGGTTCGGTCTCCGTCGAAGTCGCCGTCAAGATGTGCCTCCAGTACTGGCGTTCGCTCGGGCGCACCGGCAAGACCCGGCTGCTCACCTGGCGCGGCGGCTACCACGGGGACACCTGGCAGCCCATGGCGGTGTGCGACCCGGAGGGCGGCATGCACGAGCTGTGGCAGGGCCACCTGCCGCGGCAGGTCTTCGCGGACGCCCCGCCGGGCGGCTTCGACACGCCCGTGGATCCCGCGTACGCCGACCACCTGCGCGGCATGATCGCCACGCACGCGGACGAGCTGGCCGCCGTGATCGTGGAGCCGGTGGTGCAGGGCGCGGGCGGCATGCGCTTCCACCACCCCGCCCACCTCCGGGTGCTGCGCGAACTGTGCGACGAATACGGGGTCCTGCTGATCCTTGACGAGATCGCCACCGGTTTCGGCCGTACCGGCGCGCTCTTCGCGGCCGACCACGCCGGAGTCACCCCGGACGTGATGTGCCTGGGCAAGTCCCTGACGGGTGGCTACCTCACGCTGGCGGCGACCTTGTGCACGGAGCGGGTGGCGGACGGGATCTCCCAGGGCGAGGTCCCGGTGCTGGCGCACGGACCGACCTTCATGGGGAACCCTCTGGCCACGGCCGTGGCGCTGGCCTCCGTGGAACTGTTGCTCGGCCAGGACTGGGCGTTCGACGTCAAGCGGATCGAGACGGGGCTGCGCGAGGGCCTGGCGGCCGCGGCCGGGATCCCCGGTGTGCGGGACGTACGGGTCCTGGGCGCCATCGGCGTGGTCCAGCTGGACCACGAGGTCGACGTCGTCGCGGCCACCCGGGCGGCGGTGCGCGAGGGCGTGTGGCTGAGGCCGTTCCGGGACCTGATCTATGTGATGCCGCCGTTCGTCACGGGCGACGCGGACGTGACCCGTATCTGCCGCGCGGTGTGCGCGGCGGCCCAGGAAGGCTGAGAAAGCGCAGATGTCCGTACTGATCGTGTCCGGGACGGGCACGGAGATCGGCAAGACCGTGGTCACCTCTGCCGTGGCGGCGGCGGCCGTGGCGGCCGGCCGCTCGGTGGCGGTGCTCAAGCCCGCACAGACCGGTGTCGGTCCGCAGGAGCCGGGAGACGCGGCGGAGGTGGCACGGCTGGCCGGCCCCTCCGTGACGGCGATGGAACTGGCCCGCTACCCGGAGCCCCTGGCGCCGGACACGGCCGCCCGTCGCGCGGGGCTGCCGACACTGGCCCCGGCGCAGATCGCGGAGGCCGCGCGGCGGCTGTCGGAGGATCACGACCTGGTCCTGGTGGAAGGTGCGGGCGGATTGCTCGTGCAGTTCGACGAGGCGGGCCACACGCTGGCCGACGCGGCGCGCCTGCTGGACGCCCCGACCCTGATCGTCGCCCAGGCGGGTCTGGGCACCCTCAACTCCACGACCCTCACGGCGGAAGCCCTGCGGGTCCGCGGTCTGACCCCGCTGGGTGTGGTGGTCGGCAGCTGGCCGCACTCCCCGGACCTCGCGGCCCGCTGCAACCTGGCGGACCTCCCGAGGTCCTCGGAGCTGCCGCTCTTGGGCGCGGTCCCGGAGGGTTCGGGCACCCTGCCCCCCGAGCGCTTCCGCGCCGCGGCCCCCTCCTGGCTGGCCCCGCCCCTCTCGGGCACCTGGTCGGCGCAGTCCTTCCTCACCACCTGGTCCCCGCCGGCGTTCGTCACCGCCGGCGCATGACCGCCGCACCCGCAGGGGAAGGGCTGGCCCTCCGGACCCCGAGCCCGGCCCGGGGCACCGGGTCCGGCTGTGCGGCACCGCCGGGGACCCCGAGCCCGGGGCCGGCCTGCGCGGCGCGGAGCCCGGGGCGGAGCGCCGGCCATCGCGCTCCGCCGACGCGGGGTGGGCGGAGCCCTCCACCACGGCCTCGCACCGGACGGTCCGGGGACACGGCCCCGGACCGCTACGGCCCCGCCGGCGGGGCGAGCGGCTTCACCCACCGCGTCCACGCCTCCTGCGGCCCGTAACCGGCCGCCTCCCACGCCGGGTGCGCCCGCTCGTTCCCATCGAGCACCATCGCGTCGGCCCGCCGCCCGCCGAGCGCGGCGAACCGCTCCTCGGCGGCGGCGAGCAGTGCGCGGCCTGTACCGCGCCGCCGGTGCCCCGGGTGCACGGCGAGCCGGTAGAGGTGGCAGCGCCAGCCGTCGAAGCCCGCGATCACCGTCCCGACCAGCTCACCGTCGCGGTGTGCCAGCAGCAGCGCCTGCGGGTCCCGTTCGTGGAGCTGCTCGACGCCCGCGAGGTCGTCGCTGATGCTGGTCCCCTGGGCCGCGGTCTTCCAGAACTCCAGTACGGCACCGAGATCCCCGGCCGAGGCCGGGCCTATGTGAAGATCGCTCATGCCCGCATCCCACCCTCCGGCCGCACGACGCGGGGAGGGTTCCCCATCCGCTTTGCCGTTCCTTTGCCGTCAGGAGCGGATCCACTCGACGGAAAGGTGTGTGAGCGTCCGCCCATGGGCGAGCCCCCGAGTCCTCGACCTTCCGCGTCGCCGCGACGTCGCGCGATCCGCCTCCTCCTGGCCGACCATGGGACGGAGGTGATCGACCGATGACCGAGGTGCTCCTGCTCGTCGTGGCACTGCTGCTCTGCCTTGCCTGCGGCGTCTTCGTCGCGGCCGAGTTCTCCCTCACGACCGTCGAGCGCAGCGAGCTCGAACGGGCCGCTGAGCGCGGTGAGCGCGGTGCCGACAGCGCCCTCGCGGCCGTCCGCACCCTCACCTTCCAGCTCTCCGGCGCCCAGCTCGGCATCACCGTGACCGGCCTGGTCATCGGCATGATCTCCAAGCCGTCGATCGCCGCCCTGCTGCAGGGCCCCTTCGAGGCCGCCGGGCTGTCCGCGGGCGCCGCCTCGTCCACGGCCCTGGTCCTCGGAACGGCCCTGTCCACCGTCGTCCTGATGGTCGTCGGCGAACTGGTGCCGAAGAACTGGGCCATCTCCTCCCCCCTGGTGATCGCCAAGCGGGTGGCGACCTTCCAGCGCGTCTTCAGCCGGGCGTTCCGGCCGCTCATCAGCCACCTCAACACCACGGCGAACCACCTCGTGCGCCGCTTCGGGATGGAGCCGACCGAAGAGCTGGCCTCCGCGCGCACCCCGCAGGAGCTGGTCGCCCTGGCCAGGCACTCCGCGAAGGAGGGCGCCCTGGAGAAGGACACGGCCGAGCTGTTCGTCCGCACCCTGAACCTGGCCGACCTGACCGCGGAGAACGTGATGACGCCGCGCGTCCAGGTCACCGCCCTCGACGTACAGACCACCGCCGAGGACGTGGCGAACGCGACAATGGCCACCGGCCTCTCCCGCTTCCCCGTGTACCGCGGCAGCCTGGACACCGTCGTGGGCACCGTCCACATCAAGGACGTCCTGGCCCTGCCCGCCGAGGAGCGGCGCCGCCGCCCGGTCTCGCAGCTCCTGCGCGAACCCCTCCTGGTACCGGAGTCGCTGACCGTGGACCGCCTGCTGGACCGGCTGTCCGGCAAGCAGACCATGGCCGTGGTCATCGACGAATACGGCGGCACGGCGGGCGTGGCGACGCTGGAGGACATCGTCGAGGAAGTCGTCGGCGAGGTGCGCGACGAACACGACCCGCACGAGACCCCGGACCTGGCCCCGGCTGGTACGGACGCCGCCGGGCGCCGGCTGTACTCCGCCGACGGTGCCGCCCGCACCGACCAGCTTCGGCGGATCGGGCTGCGGGTGCCGGACGGCCCGTACGAGACCCTGGCCGGCCTGATAGCGACCGAGCTGGGCCGGATCCCGGCCGTCGGCGACAGTCTGGAGCTCGACGGCTGGCGGCTGGACGTAGTGGACGACATCGGACGCCGGGCGGCGCGGGTGCTGCTGCACGCGCCCTTCGGGCCCGCCGGGTCGGCCGGGTCCGCGGACGGGACGGAGGACGCACGATGACCGTGATCCAGCTGGTGATCGGCCTGGCGACGCTGGTCCTGAACGCCTTCTTCGTCGGCGCGGAGTTCGCGCTGATCTCGGTCCGGCGCAGCCAGATCGAACCGTATGCCGAGCAGGGCGACCTGCGGGGCCGTGCCGTCCTGTGGGGGCTGGAACACGTGTCGGCCCTGATGGCCGCGGCGCAGCTCGGGATCACCCTGTGCACACTGGTGCTGGGCGTGGTGGCCGAGCCGGCCATCGCCCATCTGCTGACCCCGCTGTTCGACCTGGTCGGGGTGCCGTCCGGGCTGACGCACGTGATCTCCTTCGTGGTGGCACTGGCCCTGGCGACGTATCTGCACATGCTCTTCGGCGAGATGCTCCCGAAGAACGTGGCTCTGTCGGAGCCCGTGCGCACGGCACTCCTGCTGGGGCCGCCGCTGGTCACGCTCACCCGGGCGCTGAGGCCGGTGATCTTCACGATCAACGCCTTCGCCAACGCCCTGCTGCGGCTGCTGCGGGTGGAAGTCAAGGACGAGGTCGCGGCGACGTTCTCCGACGACGAGCTGGCCCGGATGGTGAAGGACTCCAGTGACGCCGGGCTTCTCGACGACCGGGCCAGCGAGCGCCTGCACGACGCCCTGGAACTGGGCCGCCGACCGGTGAACGACGTGGTACTGCCGGCGGAACGGGTGATCTCGGCCCGTGAGGGCGTCACGCCGGCCGGGCTGGAGCGGCTGTCGGCCGAGAGCGGGTACTCCCGTTTCCCGGTGGTCGATGCGCAGCAGGGGATCCTGGGCTACCTGCACGTGAAGGACGCCCTGGATGCGGACGGGGAGTCGCGCGAAGAGCCATTTCCCGCGTCGGCGCTGCGCCCGATCGCGCAGGTACGGGCGGAGACCCCGCTGGACGACGTACTGACCGCCATGCGGCGCAGCCGCACCCACCTGGCAGCCGTCCTCGGGGCGGAGGGCGCGATGACGGGGCTGGTGACGATGGAAGACGTGCTGCGCGAGCTGTTCGGACGACCTGCCTCCGCGTAGGGCACGGCGGGAGCACGGGTCCCCGGCCCTGCGGGGCAGGGGTACCGCGCGGTAACATCACTCGGCCATGGAGATGAATGCCTCTTACACCAGTCTTGTCGCGGTCGGCGACTCCTTCACCGAAG
This sequence comes from Streptomyces sp. NPDC058880, assembly GCF_042742535.1. Classification (NCBI taxonomy): domain Bacteria; kingdom Bacillati; phylum Actinomycetota; class Actinomycetes; order Kitasatosporales; family Streptomycetaceae; genus Streptomyces; species Streptomyces sp. NPDC058880. The sequence goes on along the minus strand of NZ_JBHYMC010000015.1, from coordinate 85,272 downwards.
GCATGTCCGACCTCCTGCCGGACGGCTCCTACCGGGGCTGGGCCGACCTGCTGGCCGCCCGTCTCGCGGCGCGCGAGCCGGGCTTCCGCTACGCGAACCTCGCCGTCCGGGGAAAGCTCATCGGGCAGATCGCGCAGGACCAGGCCCCGGTGGCGGCCGCGATGGGCGCGGACGTGGTCACCCTGGTGGGCGGGCTGAACGACGCCCTGCGCCCCAAGGTGGACATGGGGCTGGTCCGGGACCATCTGGAGGCGGCCGTGGAGCTGCTCGCGCCCTCGTGCAAGCAGCTCGTCCTGATGCGCTCCCCGGGACGCAGCGGGCCGGTGATGGAACGCTTCCGCCCCCGCATGGAACAGCTCTTCGCCACCATCGACGAGCTCGCGGCCCGGCATGGCGCACTGGTGGTCGACCTCTACGGGGCTCCCGTGCTCGCAGACCCCCGGATGTGGGACGCCGACCGGCTGCACCTGACGGCGGAGGGCCACCGTCGGGTGGCGGAGGCCGTCTGGCAGACGCTGGGCCTGCCCGGCACACTCGACTGGCGCGGCGAGCTTCCGGCCTCCAAACCGCCCGGCTGGGCGGTACGCCGGGCCCAGGACCTGAGCTTCGCCCGGCAGCACCTGCTCCCCTGGATCGGCCGCCGGCTGACGGGCCGCTCCTCCGGCGACGGCCGGCCGGCCAAGCGCCCCGAGCTACAGCCCTACGGAGACGCACCGCTCTCGTAGCAAGGCACAATCACGACCGGCGGCCCGACCTGCGTAAACACACAGCTGCGGCCCAAGTAGAATCCCTACACGTGACTGCCAAGCCCCGCATCCCCAATGTCCTGGCCGGCCGCTACGCCTCCGCGGAGCTCGCCGTGCTGTGGTCCCCCGAGTACAAGGTGACGCTGGAGCGGCGGCTGTGGCTCGCCGTGCTGCGCGCCCAGAAGGACCTCGGCATCGAGGTCCCGGACGCGGCCCTCGCCGACTACGAGCGCGTCCTGGAGGACGTCGACCTCGCCTCCATCGCCGAGCGCGAGAAGATCACCCGGCACGACGTGAAGGCCCGGATCGAGGAGTTCAACGCCCTCGCCGGCCACGAGCACGTCCACAAGGGCATGACCTCCCGCGACCTGACCGAGAACGTCGAGCAGCTACAGATCCGCCTCTCGCTGGAGCTGGCCCGCGACCGCACGGTCGCCGTGCTCGCCCGCCTCGGCAAGCTGGCCGGCGAGCACGCCGAGCTGGTCATGGCCGGCCGCTCCCACAACGTGGCCGCGCAGGCGACCACCCTGGGCAAGCGGTTCGCGACGGCGGCCGACGAACTGCTGGTGGCCTACGACCGCCTGGAGAACCTCCTCGAGCGCTACCCCCTGCGCGGCATCAAGGGCCCGGTCGGCACCGCCCAGGACATGCTCGACCTGCTCGGCGGCGACGCCACCAAGCTCGCCGACCTCGAGCAGCGCATCGCCGCCCACCTCGGCTTCGCGCACGCCTTCACCTCGGTCGGCCAGGTGTACCCGCGCTCCCTCGACTACGACGTGGTCACCGCGCTGGTCCAGCTGGCCGCAGCACCCTCCTCGATCGCCAAGACGATCCGCCTGATGGCAGGCCACGAACTGGTCACTGAGGGCTTTAAGCCCGGCCAGGTCGGCTCCTCCGCGATGCCGCACAAGATGAACACCCGTTCCTGCGAGCGCGTGAACGGCCTCATGGTCATCCTGCGCGGCTACGCCTCGATGACTGGCGAGCTGGCCGGCGACCAGTGGAACGAGGGCGACGTCTCCTGCTCCGTGGTCCGCCGCGTGGCCCTCCCCGACGCCTTCTTCGCCTTCGACGGCCTGCTGGAGACCTTCCTGACGGTCCTGGACGAGTTCGGCGCATTCCCCGCGGTCGTTGCTCGTGAGCTGGACCGCTACCTGCCGTTCCTCGCGACCACGAAGGTCCTGATGGGCGCGGTGCGTGCGGGTGTGGGCCGCGAGGCCGCGCACGAGGTCATCAAGGAGCACGCCGTGGCCTCCGCGCTCGCCATGCGCGAGCAGGGCGCCGAGCGCAACGAGCTGTTGGACAAGCTGGCAACCGACGAGCGAATGCCGCTGGACCGGCCCCAGCTCGACGCACTGATGGCGGACAAGCTCTCCTTCACCGGAGCCGCGGGCGACCAGGTCGCCGCGGTCCTCTCTCGCATCGAGGCGATCGCCAAGCAGCACCCGGAGGCCGCCGGGTACGCGCCGGGGTCGATCCTCTGAGCCCCGAGGAACTGGCAGCCGCCCGCGACCGCGTCCTCCCGGACGTGGTCGCGGGCGGTCTGCGCGTGCTGTTCTGCGGCATCAACCCCGGCCTCCTCTCCGCCGCGACGGGCCACCACTTCGCCCGCCCCGGCAACCGTTTCTGGCCGGTCCTGCACCTCTCGGGCTTCACCCCTCGCCGCCTGGCACCGGCCGAGCAGGAGGAGCTCCTCGCCTACCGCCTCGGCATCACCAACGTCGTGGCGCGCGCCACGGCCCGCGCCGACGAGTTGAGCGCGGAGGAGTTCCGCGAGGGCGGCCGCATCCTGACGGCCAAGGTGGAACTCCTGCGCCCCCAATGGCTGGCAGTGGTGGGAGTGACCGCCTATCGCACGGCCTTCGGCGAGAAGAAGGCACAGATCGGCCCCCAGGAGCGCACCATCGGCTCCACCCGCATTTGGGCCCTTCCCAACCCCAGCGGCCTCAACGCCCACTGGACCGCGGACTCCATGGCCCAGGAGTACGCCCGCCTCCGCGAGGCCGCGGAATCCCCGGCCGACTAGAGCGTGTGGCGGACCGGGCAGGCCGGTCGGCCCGGCAGCGATCGACCAGGACGTCCGGACCTCGGCCCAGTGGAACCCGGTCCCGATCGCGCCGTTCCCCAGACCTGGATGTGGCCACGCTCCGGCAGGTATGTGCCTAGGGCGGATCCGCGACCGTGGCCCCTGCCGTCAGCACGTAGGGGTCCTCGCTGTCCCACTGTGTCACGCAGGCCACCAGCCAGCGCTCCCCGGCCCGCCACAGGTGGACGTGGTCGGTGCCGCAGCTCAGTTCCTTCCACGGCTCCGGTATCGCCTCCCCTTCCAGCACACGGTCTCTCAGCGTCCCCAGGCTGAAGATGTGCGGATCGCCCCACCGGTTGGTCATGGCCTGGGTGAGCGCCCCGTACTCGGCGCTGATCTGGTCGGCGGCCTCGATGCGGCCCGAGCCGTCGTCGTCCCAGAAGCCCCGCGTCCGGGACAGGCCCACCAGATGGAATCCCGGACCGCTGCTGCTGTCGACGGTCCGGACCGGCACCTGTGGGAACTCCTTCGCCAGAAGCCGGTCGATCGTGTCGAGGTGCTCTGCCGTGGTCATGGCGTCAGTATCCCCAGCCGCACTGACAATTGGCCCGGTGTCACGCGTCCCTCCGGCACACCGCCAGCCAGCCGCTGAGCATCGCGGCCCCGGCCCACAGGGCTGTCACGCCGAGCCCGGTCCATGGGCCGAGGTCGCCCTCTGTCCGGGAGCGCAGCACCAACTGCCCGGCATGGTCCGGCAGGAAGCGGGCCGCACCCCCTGCAGCCTCACCGACGACGAAGGACACGATCAGTACGAAGGGTATGAGCAGGCTGAGGACGACGGTCCCGCTGCGCAGGACCGCGGTCAGTCCGGCCGCGAACAGCACCATCAGTGTGAGGTAGAGCCCGCTGCCGACAACCGCGCGGTAAGTGCCCGGGTCGCCGAGCTCGAGGGCGTGCCGACCCATGAACGCCTGCCCCGCGACGAAGGTGGCCAGCCCGGTGACCTGACCCGCCATCAAGGCCAGGACGCCCAACGTCACGATCTTCGACAGGTAGAAACGCGTTCGGTTCGGCACCGCCGTCAGTGAGGTGCTCAGCGCCCTGTTGTGGAACTCGCAGGACACAGCGCCGGCGCCGAAGACCATGGCGGCGATCTGGCCGAAGGAGATGCCGGAGAAAGCGGCGAAGAGCGGATCGTCACCCAGGCCTCCGCCTTCGGACCGGCCGGTGGCGGAAGCCATCAGGGCCTGGACTCCCACGGTGACGACGAAGGTGGCTATAAGCCCCCCGAGCGTTCCACGCAGGGACCGTATCTTGATCCATTCCGAGTGCAGGGCGGGGACGGTGGGCAGGGCGGCGCGCACGGCGGGGCCTCCTTGAGGGTCGGTGACGTCAGCGAGTCGCGGTGAACTGTGCGTGTTCCGCTGTGAGATCGAGGTAGGCCTGCTCCAGTGAGGCGCGCTCGTCGGACAGTTCCAGCACGGGGATGCCCTCTCGGGCTGCCAGGTTGCCTAGCTCCTCCGCCTGTATGCCTTCAACGGTCCATCGCCCCTCGTCGGCCAAGGCCAGGGCGAAGCCGTCCCGGGCCAGAGCGGCCCGCAGCCGCACCGGTTCGGAGGTCCGCAGGCGCGCTCTGCGGGTGCTGCGGGCGTCGATGAACTCGGCCATCGACGTGTCGGCCAGCAGCCGGCCCCCGCCGAGGACGACCAAGTGGTCGGCGAGCGCCGAGGTCTCGGACATGAGGTGGCTGGAAACAAGAACGATGCGCCCTTCGGCGGCGAGGCTGCGCATCAGCTCGCGGATCCAGATGATGCCCTCGGGGTCGAGCCCGTTGGCCGGCTCGTCCAGGATGACCACCCCGGGTTCGCCCAGCAGCGCGGCGGCGATGCCGAGGCGCTGGCGCATCCCCAGCGAGAAGGATTTGATCCGCCGCCCGGCCACGGAGGCCATTCCGGCCTGCTCCAGGACCTCTTCGACCCGGCGGGGCGCGATACGGCCGCCGGCGGCGAGGAGGCGCAGGTGGTCGCGGGCGGTCCGGCCGCCGTGCGCAGACTGGGCGTCCAGGAGGGCCCCGACCCGGTGCAGCGGGTCCGGCAGGTCCCGGTAGTGCCGGCCGCCGATCGTGGCGGTTCCGGAGGTGGGCCGGTCCAGACCCAGCAGGAGGCGCATGGTGGTCGACTTCCCGGCGCCGTTGGGGCCCAGGAAGCCGGTGACCCGGCCGGGCAGGACGTCGAAGGTGAGGCCGTCCACCGCACGGTGGGCGCCGTATACCTTGGTCAGTTCTCGGAACTCGAGGCTGTTCATGGCTCAAGGCTCGCCGCCGTCCCCAATCCTCTCCCTCCCCCGTGCGAGGGTGCCGTCTCCCCCACGTGGGGGAGACGGCCGTGAGGAGGGCGCTGCCACCATGGAGGCATGTACCGACTGCTGCGGGCTCCGTTCCAACCAGTGACCTATTCACGCTGGTTGCACCTCTGTGTGCCGCTGCTACTGGTGGCCATGTGGATGTTCGTGGTGCCGGACTGGCCGTGGGGACCGCTGCTGCTCGTCCTGCCGTTCGGGCTGGTGCCCTGGGTGCGGCTCGCGGAGGGCCTCCAGGCTCAGTTCCTCCTCACCCCGTACGATCGCGGGTCCCCCGACGGCGCCATAAGCCTTGCTCCTTCTGCTCGCTGGGGTGACCGCTGGCGCACGGTGCTGTGGCTGGAGACACGGATGGTCATCGCGACGGGCGCGATGGCCTCCACCGTCTGGCTGCCCGTGCTGACCGTCGAGCTCATCTCTCACGCTCTCGGGTATGCGTCGGATCCCGGGCCCCTGACGCCCTTCATGCCTGAGCGCCGCTGGGTCGCCGCGCTGCTGGCACCTCTTCCGCTCGTCGCCCTTATGGTCGTCGTGGTCCTGCTCGGCGAGCTGATCACTGCCATTGCCACCCGGCTGCTGGGCCCTTCGGCGGCCGAGCGGCTGAGCGCACTGGAGGCACGTACGGAGCAGCTGCTGGAGCGCACCCGGATCGCACGGGAGCTGCACGACTCGATCGGGCACGCGCTCACGGTGGCGGTGGTTCAGGCCGGGGCGGCCCGCGCCGCGGGTGATGCCGCCTTCACCGACCGGGCGCTGTGCGCCATCGAGGAGACGGGCCGGGCCGCGCTGGAGGACCTGGAGCGAGTACTCGGGGTGTTGAGGGAGTCCGGTCAGCCGCCGTCGCGAAGGCCGACACTGGCCGAGGCCGACCGGCTGCTGGAATCGGCCCGTGCTTCCGGCTCCGAGGTGGACGCGAAGCTCACCGGGCCGGTGGAGCAGCTGCCGGGGCCGGTCACCCGGGAGGGTTACCGCATCCTGCAGGAGTCGCTCACCAACGTGCTGCGCCACTGCGGGCCGGTACCGGTCCGGGTGCGGGTGGCGGTGACCGTGGACCGGCTTGATCTGGAGGTGACGAACGCCGTGCGGGGCAGGCCCGGTCTCTCGCTCGGCGGCGGCAGCGGACTGCGCGGCATCCGGGAACGCGCCGCCCTGCTCGGCGGGGAGGCAGAGACCGGACCGTACGAGGGTGGCTGGCGGGTGCGCGCACGGCTTCCGCTGGAGCGAATACGCTGACCAGATGCCGGTCACCGTACTGCTCGTCGACGACGAACCCCTGGTCCGCGCTGGTCTGCGGGCCGTCCTGGACTCCCAACCCGACATCGAGGTGGTCGGTGAGGCAGCCGACGGCGCCTCGGTGATCCCGCTCGTGCGGCAGCTGCGGCCGGACGTGGTGGCCATGGACGTGCGGATGCCTCTGCTCGACGGGATCGAGGCGACCCGCGCGGTGCTGCGGACGGTGGACTCCCCGCCGAAGATCCTCGTTGTGACCACCTTCGAGAACGACGAGTACGTCTACCAGGCGCTGCGGGCCGGAGCGGACGGGTTCCTCCTGAAGCGGGCCCGGCCTTCGGAGATCGTGCACGCGGTACGGCTGGTCGCGGAGGGCGAGACGCTGCTCTTCCCTGCGGCCGTGCGGGCCCTGGCCGCGGAATACGGCAACCGGCAGGCGCGGGAGGTACTGGAGCGGGCCGCCCTGACCGAGCGGGAGGAGGCGGTCCTACGGCTCGTGGCCCGGGGGCTCACGAATGTGGAGATCGCCTCCGAGCTGATCATCGGGACGGAGACGGTCAAGTCACATGTCAGTGCGATCCTGGCGAAGCTGGGGGTCCGCGACCGCACGCAAGCGGTGATCACCGCGTACGAGTCCGGGTTCGTCTCACCCGCCTGAGCGACCCCGGGCGGCAGGGCGACGCTCCGGCTGATGGGGGGCTGCTTCTCGCCGCCGTACCCACCGCGCAGTACGATCCGGCTGACAAGCTCGCTAGCTGGGAGGACACACGTTGGGGCAGCTGACCGGCGGGGATCCTTCTCTGCTCCGGCGGATCAATTCCGCGGTGGTGCTGCGGGCACTGCGCACGGCCGGGTCGCCAACGCTCACCGACCTGACACGGCTGACCGGCCTCTCCCGGCCGACCGTCGAAGGGGTCGTGGAGGGGCTGATGGGGACTGGGCTCGTCGTCGAGGCCGAAGCGGAGGAGGGCGCGCGGCGGCAGGGGCGGCCGGCCCGTCGGTTCCGGTTCCGGGCCGAGGCGGGGCACCTGCTCGGCATAGAGATCGGCGCGCACCGGGTCGCGGTGCTGCTGTCCGGGCTGGACGGCCGCATCATCGGCGCGGGCACCAAGGAGGTCGCCGAGACGGCCTCGGCCGACGAGCGGCTGGAGCGGGTGCGTGCGGCCGTCGCCGACCTGCTGCGCCGGGCAGGCGTGCCGCGTGACTCCCTGCGGGCGGTCGGGGTCGGCAGCCCCGGGATCGTGGAGGCGGACGGCACGGTACGTCTCGGGACCGCTCTGCCGGGCTGGACCGGGCTGCCCCTCGGGGACCGGCTGCGGCGCTCGTTCCGCTGCCCGGTGCAGGTGGAGAACGACGCCAACGCGGCAGCGGTCGCCGAGCACTGGAAGGGCGCCGCGCGGGACACCGGGGACATGGTGTTCGTGATGGCGGGGCTCAGCCCCGGTGCGGGCTCGCTCATCGGCGGCCGGCTCCACCGGGGCTTCGGCGGGGCGGCCGGGGAGATCGGCGCCCTGCACCTGCTGGGCCGTGAGGCGACGCCCGAGCGGCTGCTGTCCACGACCGGCGAGCCGTTGCACCCGCTCGACGAGCCGGCGGTCGCCGAGGTGTTCGCGAAGGCCAAGCGCGGCGACGAGCGGGCCGTCGCCGCCGTGGACCGGTTCCTGCAGCGCCTGGTGCACGACGTGGCGGCGCTGGTCCTGGCGATGGATCCGGAGCTGGTGGTCGTCGGCGGCTGGGCGGCCGGCCTGGACGGGGTCCTGGAGCCGCTGCGCCGGGAGCTGGCACGCTACTGCCTGCGCCCGCCGCGGGTGGCCCTGTCGCTGCTCGGCGAGGCGGCAGTGGCGACCGGTGCCCTCAGGCTCGCGCTCGACCACGTCGAGGAGGAACTCTTCGCCGTGGAGAAGACCGTCACGGCCCGCAGCCGCTGACGCCACGCGCAGTGGGACGCAGCGCTCCTGCCCGGGGACCTGCAGACCCGGGGACCGGCGCACCGCCGGAAAGCGGTACGGCCGTGGTCCCGCGCCCGCCCCACGGACGCGGGACCGGACGGAGACCACGGCCGTACCGGCCCGGTCGGGGTGTCAGGAGGCGACGGGCTCGTGCGTGATCTCGACGCCGCCCGTGTCTCCGAAGGTGAGGCGGCAGGTGTCGGCGCGGTAGGTGGCCACCGAGACCGCGGCCGTACCCGCGGCGGTGAAGTACCGGGTGGTGACCAGGAGCACCGGTGCGCCGGGCAGCCGGTCCAGTTCCTTCGCGTCGTCGGCGCGGGCGGAGCCGAGCTCCACCGAGCGGTCCTGGCCGTCGAGGACGAGCCGCTGCAGCTCGCGCAGGACGGCACGCGCGCGGGCCGGTCCCGACGGGGCCTCGATGGCGGGCAGTCCGGGCACCGAAGCCGCCGGAACGTACAGCAGTTCGGCGGCGACGGCCTGACCGTTCGTCATCCTGGTGCGGCGTACGGTGTGGACCGGCTGGTCGGCGGCGAACGCCGCGCCGCTGCCGAGGAGTCCCAGCACCGCGGCGGGCGGCAGGGACTCCGAGGTGTCCTGCGGCTCCCAACCGTCGGCGGCCTCCCCGGGCCAGCTGTGGTGCGCGCCGCCGACGGCGACGCCGACCCGCGGCGGGGCGACGGTGGTGCCGACACCGCGACGGCGCTGCAGACGGCCTTCGAGCTCCAGCTGCTCCAGCGCCTGGCGCAGGGTCGCGCGGGCGACTCCGAAGCGGGCTGCGAGTTCACGCTCGTTGGGCAGCACCTCGCCGACGGCGAAGTCCTGGTCGAGCGCCTCGCTGAGGACGGTCTTGAGGTGCCAGTACTTCGGTTCCGGCACCGTTTCCAGCTGCGTGGTCCCCACCCTGACTCCTCCTGCCATCGCTGCACTCGCCGTGTGTTCCAGCGGCAGTTCTGCGCCCTTGTTTATTAAAGGTTCCTGCACTATCCCTGCGACGATAGGACGGCGCACCCCCTTGGTCAAGACCAATGCTCATACCTTTGGCGGGCAGATCGGGCATATGTATCAAGCCGTTCATGGGATGTTCTCGTGGGCCGCAAGGGCTTGTAGTCAAGGGCTACCCGACGGTAATCATGGCGGTGGGCACTCCTGACAGCCTGTCTCGCAGCAGTCCAACCGACGAGGAGCAGCATGACCGCCACGGTCTCCTTCACGATCGACGCGCCGCTCGGCCCCCGCACCGCCACCGTCGCCTACGAGCGCAAAGGCGCCGGCGAACCTCTCCTGCTGCTGCACGGCATCGGCCACCACCTCCAGGCCTGGCACCCGGTGGCCGACATCCTGGCCTCCGAGCACGATGTGATAGCCGTCGACCTGCCCGGCTTCGGCGCCTCGGAGCCGCTGCCCAGCGGCGTGCCGTACTCCCTCGGCACCGTGGCCCCGGTGCTCGGAGCGCTGTGCACCGCGCTCGGCGTCGCACGACCGCACGTCGCGGGCAACTCCCTCGGCGGCCTGCTCGCCCTCGAAATGGGCCGGAGCGGTCTCGTCCGCTCGGTCACGGCCCTCTCCCCCGCCGGGTTCTGGACCGAGGGGGAACGCCGATACGCCTTCGCCGCGCTCCGCGCGATGCGGGCGGGCGCCCGGACGCTGCCCCTGCCCGCCGTCCGTCACCTCTCTCGCAGCGCCGCCGGCCGAACCGCACTCACCGGCACCATCTACGCCCGCCCGGACCGCCGTTCGCCGGAGGCCGTGGTCGCCGAGACGCTCGCCCTGCGACACGCCACCGGATTCGACGACACCCTGGCCGCGGGTGGCTCTGCACGCTTCACCGACGACGTGCCGGGGCTGCCGGTCACCATCGCGTGGGGCACCCGCGACCGGTTGCTGCTGCGCCGACAGGGCGTCCGTGCCAAGCACACCGTCCCCGGCGCACGGCTGGTCCGCCTCCCGGGCTGCGGCCACGTCCCGATGGGTGACGACCCGGCGCTCGTCTCCCGGGTGGTGCTGGACACAGCGCGCAGCGCCGCCGTCCCGGTCGCGTGAGGGAGCGGGAAGACACGGGACGGCACGGGACAGCGCGGGACGGCGCGGGAAGACGCGGGAAGACGAGAGGGCCCGGGAAGACGCGAGAGGGCCCGGGAAGACGCGGGAGACCCCGGTTCGGGAGGACACGGGAGAGCCCGCAAGGACGTCGGAGCAGCCGGGGTCACATGGTTGCACGGCTCAACGGTTCAGCGGCCGGCGGCTGTTCATCCGTGGTTCGCGTGGGCGACGCGGCCGGGCCGGTGTGCGACGGCACGCTGGTCCGACCCGTCCTCGCCGCCCCCCAGGAGACGCTCCGATGGCATCGAATCCACACACCCGACGGTCCCTCATCGGCGGTTCCCTCGCCCTGTCGTCCGCGCTGCTCGCCGCTCCGCCGCTCGCCGCCCCCGCCTTCGCCCGCTCCGGTCGGCCGAACGCGCGCTGGGGCGTCCAGTCCGGCGAGATCACCGCGCACTCGGCCACCGTGTGGACCCGTTCCGACCGTCTCGCGCGCATGTACGTCGAGACCTCTCCGAGCGAGGCGTTCCGCTACGCCGTACGCCGCCACCGCGGCCCGTTGCTCGGTCCGTCCAGCGACTTCACCGGAACCACCGTCCTACGTGACCTCCCGCCCGGACAGCAGATCCACTACCGGGTCGTCCTGGCCGACCCGGACGACCCGCGCCGCACCGCCGAGCCCGTCCACGGCACCTTCCGCACCACCCCGGTCTCACGCCGCCGCGACGTGCGCTTCGTGTGGTCCGGCGACCTGGCCGGCCAGGGCTGGGGCATCAACCCCGACATCGGCGGCTACCGCGTCTTCGACGAGATGCGCCGGCACGACCCCGACTTCTTCCTCTTCAGCGGGGACACCATCTACGCCGACGGGCCGATCAAGTCGGCGGTGCCGCTGCGCGACGGCACCGTATGGCGCAACATCACCACCGCGGAGAAGTCGAAGGTCGCCGAGACCCTCGACGAGTTCCGCGGGAACTTCCGCTACAACCTCCTCGACCGCAACCTCCTCGATTTCAACGCCCAGGTCCCCGTCCTCGCCCAGTGGGACGACCACGAGGTGCGCAACAACTGGTACCCCGGCCAGTTGATCGACGACCCCCGCTACACCGTCAAGGAGGTCGACACCCTCGCCATCCGTGCGCGCCGCGCCTTCGGCGAGTACTTCCCGGTCACCGACCTACGGGGCGGCCGTGCCGAGGGCCGGATGTACCGCGTGATGCGCTACGGCCCGCTGCTCGACGTCTTCGTTCTCGACATGCGCACCTACCGCAACGCGAACTCCCCGGGCGACCTGACCGAGGACCCCGTCGGCATCCTCGGCCCCGAGCAGCTGGCCTGGATCAAGCGCGAGCTCTCGCGTTCCCGGGCCACCTGGAAGGTCATCGCCTCCGACATGCCCCTGGGCATCGTCGTCCCCGACGGAGCGACGGACTTCGAGGCCGTCGCCCAGGGCGACCCCGGCGCCCCGCTGGGCCGGGAGCTGCAGATTGCCGAACTGCTGCGGCACATCAAGCACCAGCGCATCACCGGCACCCTGTGGCTCACTGCTGACGTGCACTACACGGCCGCGAACCACTACGCCCCCGAGCGCGCCGCCTTCGCCGACTTCGCACCGTTCTGGGAGTTCGTCTCCGGCCCCATCGGGGCCGGCGGCTTCCCTGCAGGGCGGCTCGACGCCACTTTCGGCCCGCATACGGCCTTCGTACAGTCGGCCCCGTTCGCCAATATGTCGCCGTCCGAGCACCCCCCGTACTACGGAGAGGTCGGCATCGACGGCGGCAGCGGCGAGCTCACCGTCCGGCTGCGCCGCCAGGGCGGCGGCATTCTCTTCACCAGGACCCTCCAGCCCGGGCGTGTGGGCCAGTAGGTTGACTAGAACACCCGCGAAAACCGGGTGAAATAGGCCAGATGGACACTTAACCAGTCGGTCACAGATCGTTCGTGATCACGCAACACCCTTGGGCAACAGTGTCGTGCATGACTGACCGCGCCCACGCCTCCGCCCACGCCTCCGCCCAGCGTCCCCACCGCCACCACTGGCGCCGCGACGTCGTCGAACTGGCCGCCCTGTTCTGCGCCGTCACGGTCGCCGACGCCATCGCCAATCTCGTCGTACACGGCCCCAGGGGCCCGGTCCTACTGGTCGCATCAGCCATCGCACTGCTCCTGACCGCCGCCTTCCACACGTGGTGGGCCCGGCGCCACAGCCATGCGCCGCCGCAGCACACACCACCGAAGGGCACACCACCGCCGGACGGCCCGGCCGGTTCGCCGCCCGACGCCTCCGGCACGGCCGGGACCACCGCACTGTGGCGGATGCGCACGACCGTACGGGACCAGCCCGGCTCACTGGCCGTCCTCTGCACCGCGCTCGCCCGCAACGGCGTGGACATCCTGACCCTCCAGACGCACCCGCTGCCCGAGGGCGGCACCGTGGACGAGTTCCTGCTGCGGGCCCCGCAGCAACTCCCCTCGGGCGACCTCACCCGCGCCGTTTCCCGGGCCGGCGGGCACAGCACCTGGATCGAGCGCGCCGACGCCCACGACCTCGTCGACACCCCGACCCGACTGCTGGGCCTGGCCACCCGCACCGCACTGGACGCCGCCGAGCTCCCCCTCGCCCTGCGCCAGCTGCTCGGCCGCTGCACGATCCACTCGATCCCGGCGACCACCCTCTCCGGCCGCCCGAACGCGGGCGCGGACGCCCCGGTCGAGGGAGTGCTGGAGGCGACGGTCATGCGGCTGCGCGACCCCTCGGGCGGCGCGATCACCGTGGAGCGGCCCTATCTGCCCTTCACCCCGACCGAGTTCGCGCGGGCCCGCGCCCTGGTCGAACTCGACGCGCGGCTCGGCCCGCGCGTCCCGCGCAGCCAGGACGTCCTGACCCTCCCCGAGGGCAACGAGATCACCGTGCGCCGCGCCGACGGCTCCGACCTGCCCGCGGCCCGGGCCATGCACGACCGCTGCTCCGAGCGGACCCTCGGGCTGCGCTACCACGGACCCGTGGCCGACGCCGACCGTTACCTCGGCCACCTGCTCGGCCCCCGCTTCGGCCGCACCCTCGCCGCCACGACCGCGTCCGGCAAGCTCGTCGCCCTCGGCCACCTGCTATGGGACGGGGATGAGACGGAGATCGCCCTGCTGATCGAGGACGACTGGCAACGCCGCGGCATCGGCTCCGAACTGCTGCGCCGGCTCGTCGCCCTGGCCGTCGAGGCCGGGTGCGACAGCGTGTACGCCGTCACCCAGGCCGCCAACACCGGCATGGTCGCCGCGATGCGCGGTCTCGGGCTCCCCCTCGACTACCAGATCGAGGAGGGCACCCTGGTGATCACGGCACGGCTGGACGCGCCCGGTGCCGGCCCGCGGCTGCCGCACGAGCTCCCCCTCGGACTGCCGCGCGAGCACCGCGCTCCGCGCCGCCCGCACTGAACCCGCTGACCGCGGCCGCTGCGGCGGCCGCAGCCGCCCGCTCCGGACGGAGCGGGCGGCTCCGTAAGGTTTTCGCCAAACTCCGCGCCGCCCCCTCGTCGGCCACGCTCCGCGGAAGGCCCTGAAGCCGCCTGTACCCGGCGTCGGGTGCTCGTCCCGGGCCGGGTCCGGCAGCCGTAGTCCAGCCCGTGTCAGGAGGCTGACGGCAATCGGTGATGACGGGAGGACGCATCGCATACGAAGATGGCCGCATGTCAGAGACCCTCCACACCAGCAGCGCCCCCCAACTGCCCCGCCAGGTGGCCGACGCCTACGTCGACTCCCTCATCGCCCTCGACCCGATCACCGGCACCTACCTGGGTGTTGCCGAGAGCTCCGCCAAGCTCCCCGACTTCTCCCCGGCCGGTCGTGCGGCCGCCGCCGAACTCGCCCGTGAGACCCTCGCCCGCCTCGACGCCGCCGAGGCGCTGCCCGGCGCCGACGACGACGCCGAACGGCGATGCGGCCGTCTGCTGCGTGAACGGCTCACCGCCGAGCTCGCGGTCCACGAGGCCGACGAGGACCTGCGGGCGGTCAGCAACATCCACAGCCCCGCGCACTCGGTACGGGAGGTCTTCGCCCTGACCCCGGCCGACACCGACGAGGACTGGGCGGCTATCGCCGAGCGGCTGCGCGCCGTACCGGCGGCCTTCACCGGCTACCGCGAGACCCTCCAGCTCGGTCTGGCGCGCGGTCTGTACGGCGGCCCGCGCGCCACCGGGACCATGATCGGTCAGCTGACCACCTGGGCCGGCCAGGACGGCGCCGCCGCGGCCTTCTTCGAGGACTTCGCCTCCGGCGGCCCGGAGTCCCTGCGCGCCGAGCTGGACGCGGCGGCCGCCGCCGCGACCGCCGCAGTCATCGAGCTGCGCGACTGGATGACCGAGGTGTACGCCCCCGCCGTCGAGGGCCGGCCGGACACCGTGGGCCGTGAGCGCTACGCCCGCTGGTCCCGGTACTTCAACGGCACCGACCTGGACCTGGACGAGGCGTACGCCTACGGCTGGTCGGAGTACCACCGGCTGCTCGCCGAGATGAAGACCGAGGCGGCGAAGATCCTCCCGGGCGTGGGCCCTTGGGAGGCGCTGAAGCACCTGGACGAGCACGGCACCCACATCGAGGGGGTGGAGGAGGTCCAGGCCTGGCTGCAGGGCCTGATGGACGAGGCCATCGAGAACCTCGACGGCACCCACTTCGAACTGGCCGAGCGCGTCCGCAAGGTGGAGTCCCGGATCGCGCCTCCGGGCGGCCCCGCGGCTCCGTACTACACCTCCCCGTCGGAGGACTTCTCCCGCCCCGGCCGCACCTGGCTGCCCACGATGGGCCAGACCCGCTTCCCGGTCTACGACCTGGTGTCCACCTGGTACCACGAGGGAGTGCCGGGCCACCACCTGCAGCTCGCGCAGTGGACGCACGTGGCGGACCGGCTTTCCCGCTACCAGGCCACCGTCGGCTGGGTCAGCGCCAACTGCGAGGGCTGGGCCCTCTACGCGGAACGGCTGATGGACGAGCTGGGCTACCTCAAGGACGCCGAGCAGCGCCTGGGCTACCTGGACTGCCAGATGATGCGCGCGGCGCGCGTCATCGTCGACATCGGCATGCACCTGGGCCTGGAGATTCCGGCGGACTCGCCGTTCCACCCGGGTGAGACGTGGACCGTGGACCTCGCGCAGGAGTTCTTCGGCCTGCACAGCGGCCGCCCGGCGGAGTTCATCGAGAGCGAGCTGACCCGCTACCTGTCGATGCCGGGGCAGGCGATCGGCTACAAGCTGGGCGAGCGCACCTGGCTGCTGGGCCGGGACAACGCCCGTGCCGCGCACGGCGATTCCTTCGACCTGAAGGCCTGGCACATGGCGGCGCTGTCGCAGGGTTCGCTCGGGCTGGACGACCTGCTGGACGAGCTCTCGAAGCTCTGACGGCACGTGCCACCGCGCGCCGCCGGGGCCGCCCGTCTCCCGGTGGAGACGAGCGGCCCCGGCGCGTGGGGCGGCCCCGTCAGCAGCCGCAGTCGTCCGAGCCGGTCGGCGCGGTCAGCGGGTCGGCCTCGCCGCGCTGCCGCGTGCCCTGCCCGGTCTCGACCTCGAAGCCCTCGCGGATCCAGTACTCGATGCCGCCGAGCATCTCCTTGACCTGGAAGCCCAGTTCGGCCAGGGCGAGAGCGGAACGGGCGGCGCCGTTGCAGCCGGGACCCCAGCAGTACGTCACCACGGGAACGTTCTTGTCCAGGAGCTGCTCGGCCTGCTCCGGGATGAGGGCGGTGGGCAGGTGGATCGCGCCGGGCACGTGCCCCTGGTCCCAGGAGGGCGCGGAGCGGGTGTCGATGAGCTGGAAACCCGGCCCGGCTCCCGACCCGCTCGGGGCTTCGAGGGCGCTCGCGACGTCCGAGACGTCCGTGTGGAAGGCCAGGGCGGCAGCGAAGTACGCGGCGGCAGCTGCCGGGGAGGCCGGGGGGACACGGAGCACGGGGTT
Source organism: Streptomyces sp. NPDC058880 (assembly GCF_042742535.1). Taxonomy (NCBI): domain Bacteria; kingdom Bacillati; phylum Actinomycetota; class Actinomycetes; order Kitasatosporales; family Streptomycetaceae; genus Streptomyces; species Streptomyces sp. NPDC058880. The sequence goes on along the minus strand of NZ_JBHYMC010000015.1, from coordinate 68,983 downwards.
GATGTCGGCCGGGGCGGAGGAAGCGTTCTGTGTCGTCGTCATGGCCAGAAATCTACGATCCGTCGATCACGCCGGGAAGTTGGATTCCCCGGCACTTATGCTGTACGGCCGGGGAATTCCCTGCTAGACCTGGCGCATGACCGGATATTCCCCTGACGTCACCGACTGGCGGATCCTTGAGGCGCTCCAGCGCGACGGCCGCGCGAGTTTCACCGAGCTCGCCCGCTCCGTGTCCATGTCCGCGAGCGCCGTCACCGAGCGGGTCCGCCGGCTGGAGGAGGCCGGAGTGATCACCGGCTACACGGCCGTGGTGGACCCGGAGAAACTCGGCAAATCGATCCTCGCGCTGGTGCGGCTGCGCTATCCGCACGGCAACTACCGGCCGTTCCACGACTTCCTGGAAACCACCCCCGAAGTCCTGGAGGCACACCACGTCACGGGCGATGACTGCTTCGTCCTCAAGGTCGCGGCCCGCTCGATGAGGCACCTGGAGGAGGTCACCGGCAGGATCTCGGGGCTCGGCCCGGTGACGACGAGCGTCGTCTACTCCTCACCGCTGCCGCGGCGCCCGCTCAGTCCGTGAGGGCCGCCGTGCGGTGGCGCACGACGGAGCCGCCGCGCTCCTTGACGACCTCCAGCTGGGTCTGGACCCGGGTCCGCAGGTCGGCGACGTGGCTGACGATGCCGACGCTGCGGTCCCGCTCGCGCAGCGAGTCGAGCACGTCGAGCACCTCGTCCAGCGCCTGGTCGTCGAGGCTGCCGAAGCCCTCGTCGATGAAGAGGGTGTCGAGGCGCGTGCCGCCCGCCTCGTCGGTGACCACGTCGGCGAGGCCGAGCGCGAGTGCGAGCGAGGCGAAGAAGGTCTCACCGCCGGACAGGGTGGCGGTGTCCCGCTCGCTGCCCGTCCACGCGTCGACGACGTGCAGCCCGAGGCCCGAACGCCCCCGCCCGCCCGCTCTCGCGTCGGAGTGGACCAGGGTGTAGCGGCCGCCGGACATCCGCAGCAGCCGTACCGTGGCGGCCGCGGCCACCTGCTCCAGACGGGCGGCCAGCACGTAGGCCTCCAGACGCATCTTGCGCTCGTTGTCGGCGGAGGTGCCCGCGGTCAGTCCGGCCAGCCGGGCCACCCGGCCGTATTCCTCGCGCAGCGGCCCGAGCGCACGCAGTTCCTGCTCCATCTGGCGGGAGAGCCGGTCCAGTTCGGTGCAGCGGGCCCGGGCCGCGTCGTAGGCGGAGGCCGCCGTACGAAGCTTCGCCGCGGCCTGGACCGCGTAGGCCTCGGCGGTGTCCGGCGCGGCCGGGGGCAGCGCCGCCGCCTCGGCGGTGCCGCTCTCGCCGAGACGGTCCGCCAAAAGCGCCTCCTCGGCCTGCCAAGCGTCCAACCGGTGCTGGAGAGCGGTGCGTTCGTAGTCGGGGAGGACCGCGTCGGCGGCGGCCTCGACGGTGTCGAAGCCGGCCTTGAAGGCGGCGTCGGCGAGCTGGTCGTCGGCCTCCTTCAGCCGGGCGGCGGCCGTCTCGGCCCGGCGCAGGCAGACCGCGGCACCGGCGACGGTCCTGACCCGGTCCTCCAAGGTTCGGGCACGGGCCGCGACGGTGGGCGCATCGCCCCGCACGAGGGCGAGTTCGGCCTCCAGCGAGGCCTGTTCCCGGTCCAGGGCCTCCCGGCGGGAGGCCCTGGCGGCGGCCCGGGTCTCTGCGTCGAGCCGATCGGCGCTACGCGTGGTGTACTCCCGTTCGGCCCGGGCGAGCCGCTCGCGGGCGGTGTGCAGGCCGGCGGCCGCGGCGTGGGCGGCGGCGTGGCGGGCGCTCAGGTCGGCGGTGAGACCAAGGAGTTCGGCGGTGGTGGCGTCGCCGGCGGCGGACGCCGCCTCGGCGCGGGCCTCCCGGGCGGCGGCCAGCCGGCGTTCGACGGCGGCCCGTGCCCGCTCGGCCCGTTCGAGGACGGCGTGGGCGGCGTCCTCGGCGGCGCGGTCCACATGGCCGGGGGCGGGGCGTGCCGGAGCGGGGTGCTCCGCCGATCCGCACACGCCGCAGGCTTCTCCGGCCACCAGCGCCTCGGCGAGCTCGGCGGCGATTCCGCGCAGCCGGGCCTCCTTCAGCTCCAGCCAGCTCTCCCGCGCGGCCGCCGACTCCTCGCGCAGGGCGAGCAGTTCGCCCTCGGCGCGCTCCTCCTCGGCGGCGAACCCGTCCCGCCGGCGGGCGGCGTTCAGGCTCATCCGGGCCGGTTCCAGCCGGCCGGCCAGCTGCTCGGCCAGGGTGGCGGCCTGCTGGGCGGCGTCCACCTTCTCCTGAAGGGCGGTGCGGGTCTCCTCCCAGCGCTCCAGCCACTCGGCGGACTCCTGGTGCTGTTCCTCCGCCGCCCGGGACTCCCGCTCCAGGTCGGCCCGTTCGCGGCCGATCCCGGCGCTGCGCTGCTCGGCGCGGTACGCGGCGCCGAGCGCGCCCAGTTCCTCGCGCAGCCGCTGCTCGACGCCGGCCAGCTGCTCCGCGCCCGCCTCCCGCAGCGGGGGCGGCAGTTCCGCCCGGGCGGCCGTCTCGGCGTGCGCGGCGGCGAGGTGTGCCGAGGAGGCCGCGCCGCGCAGCTCCAGGGCGGGGGCCACCAGCGCTCCGCGCCGGGCCCCGTCCAGCAGCCCGCGCACGCGCTCCCGCTCCGGCCCGGCCTCGGCGAGCTGCGCAGCGCGGCGGACGGTCTCCGCGTGCCGGCGCTGCAGCCGGTCGAGCTCGCGCGCTTCCTCGGCGGCCCGCCGGGCGGCGGCGTGCCGGCCTTCGACGGCGGCGAGCGCGTACGCGGCGACGTCGAGGCGGTCCCGGGCCGAGCAGCGGGCGACGGCCGCCCAGGCACGGACCGCTCCGGCCAGCCCGGGGTCTCCCGGCTGGTGTCCGGGCAGTGGCCAGGCCCGCAGGTCGGCGCTGTCCCCGGCGGCCTGGGCGAGCCGCTGGGCGGTGTGCAGCACCTTCTCGTCGCCGGCCCGGACCCGGGCCTCGGCGGCCCGGCGCCGCTCCCCGAGCAGGGTCTCCACGGCCGCGAACCGGCGGGTGTCGAAGAGCCGGCCCAGAAGCCGGCCGCGGGCCGCCTCGTCGGCGCGCAGGAACCGCGCGAACTCCCCCTGCGGCAGCAACACGACCTGGCAGAACTGCTCGCGGCTGATGCCGAGCAGCTGCTCGATCTCCTCGCCGATCTCCTGATGTGATCGGCTGAGCGCCTCCCAGCCCGCGCCGGTGCGCTCGCGCAGCCAACTCTGCGCTTTGTCCCTGGTGGTGCCCGTGCCCCGCTTCTTCGGACGCTCCTGCTCGGGGCGGCGGGTGATCTCCAGGCGCCGGCCGCCCGCGGTGAGTTCGAGGGTGACCTCGGTGGGGGTGCCGGCGGCGGCGTGGTCGCTGCGCAGGCTGGTGCCGGGGGCCTGGCGGGCGCCGGGCACCGAACCGTAGAGGGCGTAGCAGACGGCGTCGAGCACCGAGGTCTTGCCCGCACCGGTGGGTCCGTGCAGCAGGAAGATGCCGGCGCCGGAGAGGGCGTCGAAGTCGATCTCCTGGGGTGCGGCGAACGGCCCGAAGGCGGTGACGGCCAGCCTGTGCAGCCTCATCGGTGGATCTCCCGGTGGCTGTCGTCGGCGCGTACGTCGTCGAAGGCGCCCGCCAGGACGGCGCGTTCGGCCTCGTCCGGCCGGCCGCCGCCGCGCACGTGGGCGACGAAGTCCTCGGCGATCTGCTGGTCGGTGCGGCCGCGGAGCCGCTGGGCATAGGAGGCCCCGGTCTCCTCCCGGCGGCCCTCGGGGTCGAAGGCGAGAGTGAGGGTGTGCGGGAAACGGGCTGCGAGGCGGGCCATCGGCTCCTCGGGGCGTACCGGGTCGGTGAGGGTGGCCTCCACCCAGGCCTCTTCGTGCACGGTGTACGCGGGGTCGTCGAGCAGGTCGTCGATCCGTCCGCGCAGCCTCGCGAGGGCACGGGGTACGGGGGTGTCGACGCGCTCGGCGGCGGTGATCTCTCCCTGTGCGCCCAGTTCGATCATCCACATGCTCTTGCGGTGGCCGGCTTCGGAGAAGGAGTAGGCGAGCGGGGAGCCGGAGTAGCGGACCCGTTCGCTGATCGTCTGGCAGCCGTGGAGGTGGCCGAGGGCGGTGTAGTCGATCCCGTCGAAGACGGAGGCGGGGACGGCCTGAACGCCTCCGACGGCGATGTCCCGCTCGCTGTCGCTGGACTGCCCGCCGGTGACGAAGGCGTGCGCCAGGACGACGGAGCGGGTGCCGGGCGGGCGGCCGGCGAGATCGGCCCGGATCCGGTCCATGGCCGCGCCCAGGACCGCCTCGTGGCTGGCCTTCTGCGCGCCGAACTGGTCCTTGACCAGGGCCGGCTCCAGGTACGGCAGCCCGTACAGCGCCACGTCACCGTGCGCGTCGGCCAGGACCACCGGGTCGGCGCAGCCCGCCGGGTCGGTGCGCAGGTGGATCCCGGCGCGGTCGATCAGCCCGGCCCCGACCCCGATCCGGCGCGCGGAGTCGTGGTTCCCGGAGATCATGACGGTGGGCACGCCCAGCCGTGCGAGCCGGTGCAGCGCCCGGTCGTACAGCTCGACGGCGGGCAGCGGGGGCACGGCACGGTCGTAGACGTCTCCGGCGACGAGGACGGCGTCCACCTCGTGCGTGCGGACCGTCTCGACGAGGTGGTCCACGAAGGCGGCCTGGGCGCCGAGCAGGTTCACCCGGTGGAAGGCCCGGCCGAGGTGCCAGTCGGAGGTGTGCAGGAACTTCACTCGCCGGCCCCGCCGCACATACGGTCTCCCCCTGGTCGTCTCCCGCTCGCTGAACCCCTCTACGCTAACCCGTCCCCGGGGCGCTCAGGGCGCGTACGTCTCCCCGCCGAGAGTGAGGGCGGCGCTGCCGGCCGTGGTGTCGGCGAGCCAGGCCTCGAAGGCGGGCAGGTCCGCCTCGGGGAGGGCGACCTCGATCTCGACGGCGGCCCCGTAGCGCAGGTCCACCACGGTCCGGCCGGTGGAGCGCAGGTCGTTCTGCGTCTTCCCGGCCCGCTGGTGGTCGACGGTGACGGTGGCCAGCCGGTAGCGCCGCCGGGTGACGGTGCCGAGCTCGTCGAGGGCCTCGCCGACGACTCCGCCGTAGGCGCGGATCAGACCTCCGGCGCCGAGTTTCACGCCGCCGTAGTAGCGGGTGACGACGGCGACGGCGTAGCGGACGTCCCGGCGCATGAGCATCTGCAGCATGGGCACCCCGGCGGTGCCGCCGGGCTCGCCGTCGTCGCTGGCCTTCTGGACGGCGGCGTCGGCACCGATGACGTAGGCGTAGCAGTGGTGCGAGGCGGTGGGGTGCTCCTTGCGGATCCGCGCGATGAACTCCTGCGCCTCCGGCTCGGTCGCGGCCGGCGCGAGCGCGCACAGGAAGCGGGAGCGGTTGATCTCCGACTCGTGGACGCCCTCACGGGCCACCGTCACGTACTGGTCTGCCTTCACCGCTCCACCCTAGTCCGTGGCCGTCCCGCTGCGTTCGAACGGATCGACGGGGTGCGCGGCGCCCCGTCGGCCCTGCGGGAATGGGGCGCGCGCCTGTGCGGTTGATCCGGCTGAGCAGCAGCGGAAGACGACGGAAGACACCATCAGGAGGCGGCGCACGTGTACGGCGACCCGGCGGCCATTCGCAAGATCCTCACCGAGCTCGGCGACACCTGGGCCGTGGTGGGCCTCTCGAACAACCGCGACCGGGCGGCCTACGGGGTGGCCCGGGTACTCCAGCAGTACGGCAAGCGGGTGGTCCCCGTGCACCCCAGGGCCGAGACCGTGCACGGCGAGCCGGGCTACGCCTCGCTGGAGGAGATCCCGTTCAAGGTCGACGTGGTGGACGTCTTCGTCAACAGCGGGCTGGCTGGAGCCGTGGCCGACCAGGCGGCCGCCGTCGGCGCCGAGGCGGTCTGGTTCCAGCTCGGCGTGATCGACGAGTCGGCCTTCGAACGGACCCGCGAGGCCGGGCTGACGATGGTGATGGACCGCTGCCCGGCGATCGAGATCCCGGCGCTCTAGCTTTCGCCGTTCCCGGTCGCGGTCGCGGCGCCGTGTGCGTGCGCCGTGGCCGCGGGCACCGGGGCGGACACCGGAGGGACCGACACCGCGAGGGTCATCTCCATCGGCACGGAACCTTCGTTGCGGTAGGCGTGCGGGAGGTTGGCCTCGAAGGCCGCCGCGGCCCCGGCGGGGACGTGGAACTCCTCGTCGCCGACGACCAGGGTCAGCGCACCGGCCGTGACGTGCAGCATCTCGACGGTGCCGGAGGGGTGCGGGACGGAGTCCGTGCCCTCCCCCGGCACCAGGTGCCAGGTCCACAGCTCCATGGGCCCGCGCTGGTCCGTGCCGATCAGCATGGTCGTCGAGCTGCCCGCCTCGCTCGACCAGATCCGCACCACCTGTTCCGGCGCGACGATCCGCACCCGGGGGCCGCGGTCGTGGTCGAGGAGCGCGGAGATGCTGACGCCCAGGGCGTCGGCCAGCCTGACGGTCGTGCCCACGCTGGGATTCGTGCGGGCCTGCTCGATCTGGATGATCATCCCGCGGCTCACGCCGGACCGGGCTGCCAGGGAGTCCAGGGTGAAGCCGCGCTCTGCGCGCCACCTCTTGAGGTTCCGGGCGAGCGCCTGGGTGAGCTGTTCGAGATCCGACACCATTCCGTCCAATATTTTGGATGCTGCGGTTCAACAGGGTGCACTACCGTGTTCCGTATTCGATGCTGCACTCCGGCGTTCACCGCACTGTACTGCGAGGCCCCTGATGACCGCCCTCTTCGCCCTGGCCACAGCCGTGCTGTGGGGTCTCGCCGACTTCGGCGGCGGGCTGCTGACCCGCAAGATACCGGCGCTCACCGTGGTGGTCGTCTCGCAGGTCGTCGCCGTCGTCGTACTCGGTGCCGTAGTCCTCGGCACGAGGGCCTGGCACGAGGCAGGCCCCCAGCTGTGGTTCGCCGTCGCCGCGGGTGTGGTCGGCCCGGTCGCCATGCTCAGCTTCTACAAGGCCCTGGCCCTCGGCCCGATGGGCGTGGTCTCACCGCTCGGCTCCCTCGGCGTGGTCGTGCCCGTCGCCGCCGGGCTGCTCCTGGGCGAGCGGCCCGGACCCGGCCAGTTCGCCGGCATCGCCGTGGCCGTCGTCGGCATCGTCCTCGCGGGTGGTCCCGAGCTGCGCGGCGCCCCCGTCCAGCGGCAGGCCGTGGTCCTCACCCTGGTGGCGGCCTTCGGCTTCGGGGCGGTGATGGCCTTGATCGCCCAGGCCTCCACCACCGTCACGGGGCTCTTCCTCGCCCTGTTCGTCCAGCGGGTCACCAACGTCAGCGTCGGCGGCGCGGCCCTGTGGGCGCAGACCCGGCGCGGTGTCCCCGCCCTCCCGGAGGGAACGCACCCGCGGATCCTGTGGGGGCTGCTGCCCGCACTCGCCTTCGTCGGCCTGGCAGACGTCGCGGCGAACGGCACGTACGCGGTCGCCGCCCAGAACGGCCCGGTCACCATGGCAGCCGTGCTCTCCTCCCTCTACCCGGTGATCACCGCGCTGGCCGCCTTCGCCGTCCTCAGGGAGCGGCTGCGCACCGTCCAGGCGGCGGGCGCCGGCCTGGCCCTCGCGGGAACGGTCCTGCTGGCCGCCGGCTGAGCCCCGAAGCCCGGAGCCGCCCGGCGTCCTACCGCTCGGCCTCGGCGAGCTCGGCCAGCCCGCGCAGCTGTTCCGGGGTCATGCCGTCGGGGATCGGCACCGGAGCGGGTGTCCGCAGCGGCGGCTGCCAGCCCGTCTCCGGCTGCCAGCGCCGCACGACCCGGGCCGGCGCACCGGCCACCACCGCGTGGTCGGGCACCTCGCCCCGCACGACCGCACCCGCGGCCACCACGACATTGCGGCCCAGTCGCGCGCCGGGCAGGATCACCGAGCCGGTACCGAGCCAGCAGCCGGGTCCGATCTCCACCGGTGCGCTGCGCGGCCACTGCCGCCCGACGGGCTCGTGCGGGTCGTCGTAGCTGTGGTTGGTGGACGTGATGTAGACGCCGGGACCACAGAAGGTGTTCGACTCGATGGTGATGCGGGCGTCCGCGATGACGTGGCTGCCGCGGCCGATGACCACCCCGTCACCGAGCACCAGCATCGGTTCCGCGCCCAGGTCGAGATCCGGCATCATGCCGGCGGTGAGGGTGACCTGCTCGCCGATGATGCAGTGCGCGCCGAGCCTGATCCACCGCTCGCCGAAGACCGTGCCCTGCGGAAAGGCGAGGCGGGTGCCCTCGCCGATCGCACCGAACCGCAGCCGGCCGGGAGCCTGCGCGGTCACCGCACCGGCCTGCTGCATCCAGCGCCAGCCGGCGTGGACCGCGCGGCTCGCCAGTCTGCGGCGCAGGGCGGCCACAGATGAGAACGTGTTCTGTTTCTTCGGCACTCGGCCACGGTAGTGCGCCGGGCCTCCCCCGTCCGGACGACGGTCCTGTGATCTTCACCCCATCGCGGGCACCGTGCTCCCCGTGCCCTACGGTGCTGTTGGCGCGGCACCAGGACGGCAGACCCCAGACGGCGTACGACGGACGGCAGAGGAAGAGAACATGACGCACCAGGCGGCCCAGGCACTCGTGGCGGGTGTCGGGGGGAAGAACCCGGACATCGACCCCACGGCCTTCACCGCGCCCACCTCGGTCGTGGTCGGGGAGGTCACCCTCGCCGCCGGCGCCAGCATCTGGTATTCGGCGGTGCTGCGCGCCGACTGCGGCCCGATCGCGCTGGGCGCCGACAGCAACGTGCAGGACAACTGCACGCTCCACGTGGACCCGGGCTTCCCCGTGTCGATCGGTGAGCGCGTCTCCATCGGCCACAACGCCGTCGTGCACGGCTGCACCGTCGAGGACGACTGCCTGATCGGGATGGGCGCCACCCTCCTGAACGGCGCGGTGATCGGCGCCGGTTCCCTGGTCGCCGCGCAGGCGCTGGTGCCGCAGGGCATGGTCGTCCCGCCCGGTTCGCTGGTCGCGGGCGTCCCCGCGAAGGTGCGCCGCCGGCTGACCGAGGAGGAGCGCGAGCACATCCGGGGCAATGCCCTGATGTACGTGGAGTTGGCCAAGCAGCACCGCGCCTCGGTCACTCCCGGGGGTTAGGGCGTTCGCGGGAGTCCCGCCCGGCCCGCGACGCCCGGCGCGCACGCCCTCGGGCCGATCCGGCGGGCCACGGCCCGGGGTTTCGAGCCGCCGGGGCGGGCGGCCCCGTCACTCGCCGACGGTGGCGCGGGCCGCCGGCTGTGCGGGGATCTCCGCGCCGGCCGCCCCGGCGGACTCGGCCGCCTTCTTCATCCGGCTGCGCACCACCAGGGTCACGACGAGCCCGAACGCCACGGCGAGGCCCAGGGCCAGCCAGGAGAAGCGCTTCAGCCAGGGCTCCGCGACGATGCCGACCGAGTAGATGACGGCGGTGGTTCCGCCCGCCCAGAGGATCCCGCCGAGGACGTTCGCGACGAGGAACCGCCAGTACGGCATGTGCAGCACACCCGCCAGCGGTCCGGCGAAGATCCGCAGCAGTGCCACGAACCGGCCGAAGAAGACGGCCCACATGCCCCACTTCTCGAAGGAGCGTTCCGCCACAGCCACCTGCTGGGGGCCGAAGTGCTTCGGGAAGCGCCGGCCGAGCCGATCCAGCAGCGGTTTGCCGCCCCGGCGTCCGATGGCGTAGCCGATCGAGTCGCCCACGATCGCGCCGGTGATCGCGCAGAGCCCCAGTACGACGGGGTCGATGTCCCCGTGCTGGGAGGCCAGCAGTGCCGAGCTGACCAGGATGATCTCCCCCGGCAGCGGAATGCCGAGGCTCTCCAGGCCGATGACCAGACCCACCAGGAGATAGATGCTGACCGCCGGAATCGTCTCCAGCCATTCCTGGATGTGCACCGGTACGTCCTCCCGAGTCGTCCCCGGCGCGCCCCCTGTGACACGCCGAACGCGCAGCCTATCGGCTCCCCGGTTCGGCCTTTGACCTCAGAGGCAGTTCCCGCGAGGAACGTCCCACGAACACGTCACGGCGGCCGGCGCCCGGCACCCAGCCGTGCTTCTCGGGGTCCCACGACGACAGCGTCCGTGCGTCGATGTCGACGGTGACGCGCTGCGCCGCGCCCGGTGCCAGGGTGATCCGCCGGTAGCCGGCGAGTGCGCGGACCGGCTGGTCGAGCCGGAGCTCCGCCGAGGGGCCCACGTACACCTGGGCCACTTCCGTGCCCTTGCGGCGGCCGGTGTTGCGGACCGTGAACTCCACGCGCAGCCCGCCGCGCTGCGCCCGGACCGTGAGTTTCTCGTAGTGCCAGCTCGTGTAGGACAGGCCGTGTCCGAAGGGGAAGAGCGGGGCCTCCCGTTGGGCGTCGTACCAGCGGTGGCCCACGTGGACGCCCTCGGAGTACTCCTGCCGGCCGCCCACCCCCGGATAGCGCGCCGGGTGCCGGCCGACCGGGGTGGTCCGCTCGTCGGCCGGGAAGGTCTGGGTGAGGCGCCCTCCGGGGTCCACGTCCGCGAAGAGGATGTCGGCGGTGGCTCCGGCGCCTTCCTGCCCCGGGTAGTACATCTGGAGGACCGCCCCGGTGCGCGCGAGCCACGGCATGGTGGTGGCGGAGGAGGTGTTGAGCACGACCGTCGTACGGGGGTTCGCGGCGGCCACCGCCTCGATCAGCCGCTCTTGCCCGCCGGGAAGCGCCAGTGAGGTGCGGTCCCTGCCCTCGGTGGAGTCCTCGTAGGCGAACAGGACCACGCTGCGGGCCGCCTTCGCGGTGCGCACCGCCTCGGCGACGTCCGCGGCCCGGATCGCCCCGCTGACGTGCCGCAGGCGGAAGCGCTGTCCCTTGTCCCCGCCGGCGGCGCTCACGGCGAGCCGGTGCGTGCCGGCCTTGAGCGTGAGGGTGCGGCGGCGCACGGCCATGCCGTCGGGTGCGCAGCCGAGCAGTCCGCCCGCGTAGTGCTCGGCCACGCCTTGCCGGACGGGGAACAGCTCCTCCCCGTCGAGCCGTACGCCGGGCCGCTTCCCGGTGTAGTGGACCAGCAGGGTCCACTCGTCGTCGGCCGCCAGGCGGAAATCGCCCTCGTACGTCCAGATGCGACCGGGACCGACCTCGCGGACCTCCAGGTCGGCGGCCGGGGTGAGCAGCCCCGCGGGGAACGGCCGCCCGTACAGGTCCTCGCCGAGGGCGTGGCGGACGGTCGCTCCGGTCCCGGCCCGGCGCCGGATGGCGGTGAGCGGGGCGGCCGCTCCGTCGGGGACCACGTGCGAACTGCCCCCGCCGCCGGTGAACGGGATCTGGGCGGTGGGGCCGATCACCGCGATCGAGCGGGCCGCGGCCCCGGTCAGCGGCAGGGTGCCGTGTTCGTTGCGGAGCAGCACGGCACCGGCGGCAGCCACCTTGCGCGCGACCCGGGCGCCTGCCGCGGCATCGCGTGGGGAGCGGGCGGGCTGCCGGGCCGCGAGCAGCCCGAAGCGGTCCATGGTGGTCAGGATTCGGCGCACGGCCTGGTCCACGGTGGCTTCCGGCACGGAGCCGCCGCGCACCGCCTCGCGCAGCGGCCCGCCGAAGTGGGTTCCGCCGGGCATCTCCATGTCGAGGCCGGCGCGGATGGCGGCGACGGTGCTGTGCGCGGCGCCCCAGTCGGAGACCACCCAACCGTCGAAGCCCCAGCTGCTCCGCAGCAGTTCGTCGAGCAGTGGCCTGCTCTCGCAGGCGTGGACTCCGTCGACCTTGTTGTGGGCGCCCATCACGGCGCCCGCGCCGGCGGCTACGGCGGCCTCGAAGCCCCGCAGCTCGGTCTCGTGCAGCGGCTGCTCGCCGACGGTCACGTCGACGGTGTCGCGGCCGTGTTCCTGGTTGTTGAGGGCGAAGTGCTTGACGGTGGCGATGAGGCCCTCGTCCTGGATGCCGCGGACGAGCTCGCCGGCCAGGTCGGCGGTGAGCAGCGGGTCCTCGGCGAAGGTCTCGAAGTTCCGGCCTCCGTACGGCGTGCGGATGAGGTTGACCAGGGGGGCCAGCACGACGTCCTGGCCGAGGGCCCGGCCCTCGCGGCCGATGACGCGTCCGTACGCGCGGGCCAGAGCCGGGTCGAAGGCGGAGGCGAGCAGTACCGGCGCGGGCAGCGCGGTGGCGGGCCGGTCGACCCGCACCCCGGCCGGCCCGTCGGCGAAGCACAGGGGCGGGATGCCCAGTCGCGGCACGCCGGGCAGGTAGCCGGCCCCGCCCCGGTGGGCGGGGTCGGGGGCCCCGTGCAGCAGGGCGGTCTTCTCCTCGAGGGTGAGCAGCTCCAGCAGGGCGTCGATTCGGGCGGCGCCCCCCGTACCGGTCCCGCTGCCTGCGGCGGGTGCGGCCGGTGCGCCGCCGGTGGGCCCGCGCAGGCTCCCGGGCGGCGGCCCGGCGGGAGCGCAGCCGCCCACTCCGAGGACTCCGCCCGCCGCTGCGATCAGCCGCATCGCCGAACGTCGTGACACGTCCTCGCTCATGGGTGCTCCCTGCGGCGTGGGTCGGGGGGAGCGGCCCGCGCCGGACCGCTCCCCCAGCCACTGTGGGCCGCGTGTCCGCGGGCCCGGCCGAGACGCGCCACCGGGGCGCCGAGGTTCAGCCCTCCGGCAGGGGCGGCAGGCTGTCGGGGGTGCGCCGGGGCTCGTCCTGGCTCTGGATGCGCGCCTCGGTGCGGTGTCCGCGCGCGATGTAGTCCCGTACGACGGCCTCCACCGCGTCCTGCGGGGAGCCGACCCCGGCGAGCACCATCACCTCCACCACGAGTTCGGCGTCGAGGCTGATGTTGACCTTGGCCACGATTACCCCCTCCATCGTCCGTCGTGCCAGGACTCTAGCGCCGGAAGCGGTACGTGCCCGCCACCCCATGGGCGACGGGCACGTACCGGACGGGACGCTATGCGTTCGGGCGCAGGGTCCAGACGACGGTCATCTCCCCGGTCACGGCCTCGTCCTCGCGCTGGATGGCGATGGTGACCGGGAACTCGGGGCGGCCGCCCGCGTCGAGCTCGGCCACGACCTCGGCGGCCGGGCGGCCGAGGGTCGCGGTGGCGGTGACGACGCCCTTGGCGAGCTTCTTGTAGCCGATCTCGGCCTTCACGGCGAGGGGCACGGCCCGGGAGAGCTGTTCGCCGAAGGCGGCCAGGACGATGGCGCCGCTCGCGGACTCGGCGAGGGTGAACATGGCACCGGCGTGCGGGCCGCCGACGTGGTTGTGGAAGTCGGGCTGATCCGGAAGCCGGACGACCGCACGCTCGGGGGTGGTCTCCAGGAACTCGAGGTTCAGGGTCCGGGCCATCGGCACGGTCGCGGCGAGCAGTTCGCCCACGTTCATCTGGTCTGCGCTCATAGAACGCGATGTTACCCACGAGTAGGCAGGATTGGCCAGGGCTCCCCAGGGGGCGGCCGTGGCTCCCCGGGGGGCCTCCCACTATCGTTACCGGCCATGTGGCCAGGACAGCAGCAGCCGCCCGGGGGCGAGCAGAACCCCCAGGACGCGCATCAGAACCCGTACGCGCAGCCGCCGGGACAGCCCGCGCAGCCGAACCCGTACCAGCAGCAGCCGGGTTACGGATACCCGCAGCAGCCCGGCTACCAGCAGCAACCGGGCTACCAGCAGCCGCAGAGCACCCCGGGCCAGCCCTGGGGGCAGCCCCAGGCACCGCAGCAGGCCCAGCCCTCCGGCGGCAGCGCGTACTCGACGAAGACCGTGGCCATCGTCGCGGCCGCCGCGGTCGTCGTGGCGGCGGCCGCGACCGGCGCATACGTCCTGACCCGGGACGACAAGAAGACCGAGGCTGACGGCAAGCCGGCCACGAGCTCCTCCGCACCCGCCGAGGAGCCCGCCCCGGCCGGCAGCAGCCCCAACCCGCGGGCCGGCGGCGCCCTGCAGCCCGTCATCCCGGGGTGGAAAGTCGTCACCAACACGAAGTACAACGTCGCCTACGACGTACCCCCGGAGTGGAACGTCAACGACCCCGGCGTCTCGCTGTACTACGACGACGAGGTCAAGAACGACGGCAAGCCGGTCATCACCATGTCCGGCACCGCCACCCTCAAGCGGGAGTGGTGCACGGTCGACAAGGACGCCGACGGCAATCTCGAAAAGTTCTCGATCGCGGACGCCGGCGTCAAGGGAGCCCAGGGCGCCAAGGACACCGCCCAGGCCGCGACCGACAACACCGGCACCTGGGTGTGGGCGGGCTTCGCCCAGAAGGAGCCGAAGGGAACGGTCAAGGTGACCGACCCCAAGGAGTTCACGACCGCTTCCGGGATCAAGGGCCACATGGTCGTCGCGACTGCGCCCAACGTGAAGAAGGAGCACAAGTGCTCCACCGACGGCAAGGCGGTCGGCTTCGCCTTCCGGAACGCCGCCGGCGACTTCGCCAGCTTCGCCCTGATCACCGCGGCCGGCGTGAAGGAAGAGGTCCCCACCGAGGTTTCCGACAAGATCCTCAGCTCCATCCGGCTCACCACCGGATGATCTGCGGCGCACGGCGCCCCGGCCCGGACCGGTAATCCATTTGGACTTCCCCGGCCGGGCCGGGGATAGTCCGGGAGTGAGTTCTCCCCCCGACGCACCGCACCGTACCCCGGCGCCCCGCCACAGCCGCGGCCGACCGGAGTGGGCGGGCCGCAACTACACCCTGCTCACGGGCGCGGCGGTGGTCACGAACCTCGGCAGTCACGGGGCGCTCATCGCCTCCGCCTTCGCCGTCCTGGAGGCCGGCGGCTCGGGTGGCGACGTGGGACTGGTCGCCGCCGCCCGCACGCTGCCGCTCGTCCTCTTCCTGCTCGTCGGGGGCGCCGTGGCCGACCGCCTGCCGCGCCACCGCGTGATGGTCGCCGCCAATGCCCTGAACTGCCTCTCGCAGGCCGTCTTCGCCCTGCTCGTCCTCACCGGTGACCCGCAGCTGTGGCAGATGATGCTGCTGACGGCGCTGTGCGGCACCGGTACGGCCTTCTTCAACCCGGCGGCCGAGGGCATGCTCCTCTCCACCGTCTCCGGCGAACACGCCAACCGCGCCTTCGCCCTCTTCCGCCTGGCCGTGAACGGCGCCGGCATCGGCGGAGCGGCCCTCGGCGGGGCCATGATTGCCGCGATGGGCCCGGGCTGGGTGCTGGCCGTGGATGCCGCCGCCTTCGCGATCGCCGGGGCCCTGCGCGCCTTCCTCGACGTCGGCCACACCCCCGACCGGTCACCCGGCGGCGGCCTGCTGGCCGACCTGAGGGAGGGCTGGGTGGAGTTCCGCACCCGGCCCTGGCTGTGGAGCATCGTGCTCCAGTTCTCCGTCGTCGTCGCCGTCGTCGGCGCGGCGGAGGCGGTCTACGGTCCGCTGGTCGCCCGGGACCGGCTGGGCGGGCCGGCTCCCTGGGGTCTGGCCCTGGCACTGTTCGGCGTCGGCACCATCGCCGGGGCCGTCCTGATGATCGCGTGGAAACCGCGGAGGCTGCTGCTAGTCGGCACGCTGTGCGTGTTCCCGCTCGCGCTGCCGTCGGCCGGACTCGCAGTGCCGCTGCCGGTGTGGGCGCTGTGCGCGGTGATGTTCGTCAGCGGAGCCGCGATCGAGGTCTTCGGCGTGAACTGGATGACGACGATGCACCAGGAGATCCCGGAGGAGAAGTTCTCCCGGGTCTCCGCCTACGACTGGTTCGGCTCGGTGTCGATGCTCCCGCTGGCCACGGCCCTGGCCGGGCCCGCCGAATCCTCCTTCGGCCGCACCGAGGCGCTGTGGGGCTGCGCATCCCTGGTCGTCGTGGTCACCGCTCTGGTCCTGCTGGTCCCGGACGTGCGCCGGATGACGCGCAAGCCGCCCGTCCGCCCGACCGGGGGCCCCGTCGCCTTCGAGCCGGCCGCCACGCCGTCCGCGCCCGTCCCGGCCCCGTTCACGACACCGTTCCCGTCCGCGGACCCGTCCGCGGCCCCGTCCTCGTCCTCGTCCGACATCACCCCAGGCTGAAGGCGCCCTCCGGCGGAGCCGGCGAGGGGGTCGCGTCCGCATCCGGTACGGGGACCGCGCCCCTGGCGAAGCGGGCCAGGCCGGCACCGTGTTCGACGCGGGCGGGAAAGGCGTCGGACGCGCACCGGCGGGCCAGCGTCACCACGTCCAGCGGGGCGTCGGAGGCCAGCAGCACGGCGTTCCCGAAGCGCCGCCCCCTCAGCACCGACGGTTCGGCGAGCAGGGCGAGCTCCGCGAAGGCGGCGCCGAAGGTGGCCAACTGTGCCCGCAGGAAGTCGAAGGGCGCCCCATCGGCCAGATTCGCCGCGTACAGCCCGCCGGGCCGCAGCACCCGCGCGGCCTCCCGCGCGTACTCCAGCGAGGTCAGCTGCGCCGGGACCCGCGAGCCGCCGAACACGTCGGCCACCACCACGTCCGCACTCCCCCGCGGCGCCGCCTCCAGCCAGGCCCGGGCGTCGGCGGTGTGCACGGTGATCCCGGACCCCTCCGGCAGCGGCAGGTGTTCGGCCACCAACTCGACCAGGCCGGCGTCGAACTCCACCACCGCCTGCCGGGAACCGGCACGGGTGGCCGCGGCGTAGCGGGGCAGGGTGAGGGCCCCGCCACCCAGGTGCAGCAGGTCCAGCGGGAGCCCGGGCTCCGCCGCGCAGTCCAGGACGTGCCCGAGGCGGCGGACGTACTCGAATTCCAGGTGCTGCGGATCGTTCAGGTCCACATAGGACTGAGGGGCCCCGTCGACGGTCAGCAGCCAGGCCCGTTCCCGGTCGATGTCCGGCATCAGCTTGGCGGTTCCCTGGCCCACGTCCCGGGTCACCGGGATCCGTTCGTCGCTCACCGCTCCATTGTCCGGCAGGCCCCGGGACCCCGGAGGCCGGGTCCGGGTCCGGGGCCCGCCGGTCCCCCGGGCGTGTGGTCCTCCAGCCCGGACGTCAGTCCGGGCCGCCCGACCACACGGCCGCGGCCGCGGCCGTGTGCTGCGCGGCCTGCGCCAGGCCGGCCCGGGCCGCCGGGTCCCGCCGGGCCGGATCCAGTACGTTGCGCCCGAAAGCCTTGCGGGCCGTGGCCGACGGGGTGATGAGCAGGACCTTCGCCCCCGCCTCGCGCAGCCGGGCCGCCTGGGCGGCCGGTGCGGGGACGAGCCCGGAGCCGAGTGCGATCGGGGCGATGACCACCACACGGGCGTATCCGGCGGCAAGGTCCGCGTTAGTGGCGGAACGGACACCTCCGTCGATGAAGCGGCGTTCGCCGACGGTCACCGGGGGCCATACCCCGGGCACCGCGCAGCTCGCCGCCACCGCGTCGACCAGCCCGCTGCCGTCCTCCCGGTCGAAGGCCCGGAGCTCACCGCTGAGCGCGTCCACGGCGGTGACCACGAACCGCCGCTCGGGCCACTCGTGCGAGACCAGCCGGGCCGCGAGCACCTCGCGGCGGTCCGCCTCGGGGCCGGTGTCCGCCGCCAGGGCCATGGCCCCCACCCGGCGGCGGTAGGCGGTGGCGTCGCTGCGCGAGCGCACCATCGCCAGCGCGTACCGGGCGAAGACGGCCGCCCCCAGCTTTGCGGCCGCCTCCCCCGCCGCGTCGCCGAGTTGGCGCTCGTACAGCTCCTGGGGGCTGAACCGTCCGGAGGCGAGCTGGGCGCCGACCACCGAGCCGGCCGAGGTGCCCACGATCAGGTCGGCGGTGGTGAGGTCCACTCCCGCGCGGGCGAGGCCGTAGAGGATTCCGCACTCCCAGCCGATGCCGGTCAGTCCGCCGCCGCCCAGCACCAGCGCCGTGTCGCCGCCCATGCCCGCCCGCCCCCTTGGTCGTGTCCGCGTGCCTGTGGTGACGGCAGTCTGGCGCAGCCATCCTGCCGTCACCACAGCGGGGTCCGGGTCGGCCGGGTCAGTCCAGGACGGCCGTCACCGTCCCGGCGCCGACCGTCCGTCCGCCCTCCCGGATCGCGAAGCCGAGCCCTGCCTCCAGCGGGACCTCCCGCCCGAGCTCGACGGTCATGGTGACCGTCTCGCCGGGCCGGGCGATGCCCGCAACGCCCAGGTCCACGTCCCCCACCACGTCGGCGGTGCGGATGTAGAACTGCGGCCGGTAGCCGGTGGCCACCGGGGTCGTGCGGCCGCCTTCGCGCCCGGAGAGCACGTAGACCTGCGCGCTGAAGCGCCGCTTCGGCCGCACGCTGCCGGGGGCGGCCACCACGTGCCCGCGGCGCACGCCGTCGCGTGGTACCCCGCGCAGCAGCAGCGCGACGTTGTCCCCGGCCTCGGCGGACTCCATCGGCTTCCCGAAGGTCTCCAGGCCGGTGACGACCGTCTCGGACGGCTCGCCGTCTCCGCCCAGGAGCGCGACGCGGTCGCCGAGGCGCACGCTGCCGCGCTCGACGGCGCCGGTCACGACCGTCCCGCGCCCGGTGATGGTCAGCACGTTCTCCACGGGCAGCAGGAACGGCGCCCGCGTGTACCGCACGGGCGTGGGTACGTACGTGTCCACCGCGTCCAGCAGCGCCTCGATCGCCCCGGTCCACCGGGGGTCGCCCTCCAGCGCCCCGAGCCCGGAGACCCGTACGACGGGTGCGCCCTCACCGCCGTAGCCGTGCGCGGTGAGCAGTTCGCGCACCTCCAGCTCGACGAGGTCGGTCAGCTCGGGGTCCCCGGCGTCGGCCTTGTTGATCGCGACGACGATGTGGTCGACGCCGACCTGGCGGGCGAGGAGCACGTGCTCGGCGGTCTGTGGCATGACCCCGTCGAGCGCGGAGACGACGAGGATCGCGCCGTCGAGCTGCGCCGCTCCTGTGACCATGTTCTTGATGTAGTCCGCGTGCCCCGGCATGTCGACGTGGGCGTAGTGGCGGGTGTCGGTCTCGTACTCGACGTGGGTGAGGTTGATGGTGATGCCGCGCCGGGCCTCCTCGGGGGCCCGGTCGATGCGGTCGAAGGGCACGAAGGACGCGCCACCGCGCTCGGCGAGGACCTTGGTGATGGCGGCGGTGAGAGTGGTCTTGCCGTGGTCGACGTGTCCCATGGTGCCGATGTTGAGGTGCGGCTTGGTCCGCACGAAGGCCGTCTTGGCCATGATCTCTTCCCGTTGCTCGAAGCGTGGACGGGACCCCTGAACCGAGCCGACCCTCCCCCTGCGGGGTCCGCCGGACGATCCGGGAAGGGTCAGCTTCGTGCGCCGTCGAAGGCGGCCTGGACGGTTGCGTCCGGGAATGCGGCAGCCTTCGGCGCGTCCGCGACTGCGGACGGCGCTGCGGGGAAGGCGAACCGGGACATGGGCCGATACTCGCGGACCGTTCCGCCTCCGTCGAATGATTTACGGGTGAACCGGCCGGAGGTCAGAGGTTCTTGAGGGCCTCGCGCACGGACAGCGGGGACAGAGCGGCGCGTTCGGCGTCGACGAAGGCGCGCACCGCGTCGGGGTCCGTCTTCGCGTACTCGCGCAGGGCCCAGCCGATGGCCTTGCGGAGGAAGAAGTCCGGGTGGCCGGCCTGGTGGCGGCAGTAGGCGAAGAGCCGTCCGACGTCGGTGGTGCCCTTGCGGCGGAGCTGGTGGAGGAGGGCGGTGCGGGCGAGCCACGGGTCCTCGCTCCCGATCCATTCGTCCATCACCGGGGCGAGGTCCGGGTCGGCTGCCACCAGCGGGCCGACCGTGTGCGCGGCGAGCAGGTCGACGGTGTCCCACCAGGGGACGGTGGTGATCAGGTGCCGGGCGACCGGGAGCAGCCCGGAGGAGCACCGGACGACGTGGCGGCGCAGGTAATCCACCGCGAAGTAGTGGTACTCCCGCTCGGGGAGTCGCCAGCAGCGCAGTGCGAGCGCCGCGACGTCCGCCTCGGAAGGCCGGGGAGTGTTCTTCGTCACTGCCCTGGACAGCTCCCGGCGCAGCGGTGCGGGGATGCCGAGGAAGGGCGCCACGTGCTGCATGTAACCGGTCATGGCCTCGGCCCGCGCGGGATCGGCCGCGGGCACGTACGCCCCGGTCAGCCGCTCCAGCAGGGTGCCGGCCAGGGTGCTGCGGGGAACCCTGGGGGGTCGCCCGTCGTTCGATGGCATGAGGCCCAGATTACGGCGCGATGACGCATGGCTGGGCTAGTCTCCCGGGATGTCCCTCCTCCTCTCGCCGTGGGCCCGGCTGGCGCTGCTCGTCGTGCTGCTCGCAGCGGCCGGCGCGTGCGTGCTGGTCTACGAACCCCAGCGGATCCTCTCGGAGGGCTGGCCGCCGGGACTCCCGGTGGGCACGGCCGTCGTGTTGTTCGCGACCGTGTACGGCGTGTGTTCGGCGGCGTTCGTGCCGCGCCCGCTGCTCAACCTGGCCGCGGGAGCCGTCTTCGGCACGCAGTTCGGCGTCGTCGCGGCGGTGGGGGGCACCGTGCTGGGCGCGGGGATCGCCTTCGGGCTGGGCCGGGCGATGGGCCAGGAGGCTTTGCGTCCGCTCCTGCGCGGGCGCTGGCTGGAATCGGCGGACGGACAGCTCAGCCGGCACGGGTTCCGCTCGATGCTGGCGGTGCGCCTCTTCCCCGGCGTGCCCTTCGTGGTGGCCAACTACTGCGCGGCGGTATCCCGCTGCGGCTGGGCTCCCTTCCTGCTCGGGACGGCGCTCGGCGTGGTCCCGAACACCACGGCCTACGTGATCGCGGGGGCCAGTGCCTCCTCCCCCGGATCCCCCGCGTTCCTCGTCTCGTTCGGCTTCATCGTGGTCTCCGTGGTGGCCGCGGGGGTCGTGGGCTGGCGCAGAAGGCACCGTCTGGCGCCCCCTCGGTCCGGCGGGCCGGCGTACGAACTGGCCTCCGGACACCCCCCAGTGGTCAGTGGCGCTTCGCACGGGCCCTAGCATCGGACCCGAACTGCCCGACGATCACAAGGACGAGCGCACCCCGACATGAGCTGGTTCGAATCCCTAATCCTCGGTCTCGTCCAAGGGCTTACGGAGTTCCTCCCGATCTCCTCCAGCGCCCACCTGCGGCTGACCGCGGCATTCGCCGGCTGGCACGACCCAGGAGCGGCCTTCACGGCCATCACCCAGATCGGCACCGAGGCCGCCGTTCTGATCTACTTCCGCAAGGACATCGCGCGGATCGTCTCCACCTGGTTCCGTTCCCTGTACACGAAGGCCCTGCGCTCCGAGCAGGACGCGAAGATGGGCTGGCTGGTGATCGTGGGCTCGCTCCCGATCGGCATCCTCGGCCTCGCCTTCAAGGACGCGATCGTCGGTCCGGCCCGCGACCTGCGGCTGACGGCCACGACCCTGATCGTGATGGGCATCGTGCTGGGCGTCGCCGACCGGCTGGCCGCGCGCGACGAGGAGGGCGGCCGGCACCGGGCGATCCGCGAGCGCAAGACGCTCCAGCAGCTGGGCGTCAAGGACGGCCTGATCTTCGGCTTCTGCCAGGCGATGGCTCTGATCCCGGGTGTCTCCCGCTCCGGTGCGACGATCTCCGGCGGTCTGCTGCTGGGCTTCACTCGCGAGGCGGCGGCCCGTTACTCCTTCCTGCTCGCCATCCCGGCCGTGCTGGCCTCGGGCGCCTTCGAGATCAAGGACGTGATCGAGGAGCCGGGCCACAT
The DNA here is from genome assembly GCF_042742535.1 of Streptomyces sp. NPDC058880. NCBI lineage: Bacteria > Bacillati > Actinomycetota > Actinomycetes > Kitasatosporales > Streptomycetaceae > Streptomyces > Streptomyces sp. NPDC058880. Next base: position 47,483 of record NZ_JBHYMC010000015.1, on the reverse strand, counting down.
CTCCTGGGGTCCGACGGTCTTCGCGACGGTCATCGCCTTCTGCGTGGGCTACGCCGTGATCGCGTGGTTCATGAAGTTCATCACCACCAAGAGCTTCATGCCCTTCGTGATCTACCGGATCCTGCTCGGCATCGTGCTGTTCGTGCTGATGGGCACGGACGTGCTGAGCCCGCACGCGGGCGAGTCCGGCAGCTGAAACCGGGCCGCGCAGGTAGCGCTGTCCAGCATTTCCCAGCGCCTGATTGCAGCACCGCACCATGATCATTTCCTGCCCACCAAGGAGACCGGGAAACGAGCAGCCAGAGGTGCGCACCTGCGAAGTCGGGAGCAGAAAGGAGGGCCCGCACAGCAGCTGACGCTGTTGGTCTATTCGGGCCCGTGCGTGACGTCGGCTCCCAAGACCCGGTTGTGGTCTTGGGAGCCGACGTTGTCTTTTGGGGAGGGTGTCGATGTCGTTGCAGCCGAAGGAGCCGGGGGAGATTCCGGCGGAGACGGTGCGGGTGGCTCGGGCGGCCTTCCGTAAGGGGAGCCTGGCGATCCGGGTCCGGGACGAGCTGGGGATGCTGTTCACCGATGCGCAGTTCGCGGATCTGTTCCCGGCTCGGGGGAAACCTGCATGGTCACCGGGTCGGCTGGCACTCGTGCTGGTGTTGCAGTTCGTGGAAGGGCTCACCGACCGGCAGGCCGCGGAGGCGGTGCGGGCGAGGATCGACTTCAAGTACGCGCTCGGATAGGAACTCGGCGATCCGGGCTTCGATTTCTCGGTCTTCTCGGAGTTCCGGGACCGTCTGGCCGGGGCGGATGCCGCACGGCAGGTACTGGACGGCATCCTCGCCGCGGCCCGGGAGAAGAACCTGCTGGTCACAGGCGGGAAGGCCCGGACCGATTCCACACATGTGCTGTCGGCGGCCCGCGAACTGAACTGGCTGGAGATGGTCGCCGAGACGCTGCGCTCGGCACTGAACGCAACGGCCGTCGCCGCTCCCGACCGGCTGCGGGAGGTCGCCGACCCCAACTGGTTCAGGCACTACGCCACCCGGGCCGAGGACTCCCGTTTCCCCAAGGCCCACGCCAAGCGGGACGAGATCGGCCTGCGGATCGGGGCGGACGGGATGCGGCTGCTCACGGCCGTGACCTCGCCCGACGCACCCGCCGGACTGCGCGACCTGGAACAGGTGGAGATCCTGCGGCAGGTCTGGGTGCAGCACTTCCACCTGGCCGGGGGCGAGGTGGTGCGGCGGGACCCAAAAGACCGGCCGCCGGGCGCGACGCGCCTGGTCACCCCCTATGACATCGAGGCGCGCGGCAGCGTGAAGCACGACACGATGTGGGACGGATACAAAGTCCACCTCACCGAGACCTGCGGTCAGGCGGATGCCCCGAACCTGATCACGAACGTGGCCACCACCGTCGCCACGGTCCCCGACAGCGTGATGAGCGAGACGATCCACACCGGTCTTGATGTCGACGTGCAGGCTCTTCGGCGGTTCGGTCGGTGCGGGCCGCAGGTCGCGGCGCAGGAAGAGGACGCACAGCAGCCCGATGACGTTCGCCACCGCCGTGAACGCGAACGGCATCCAGCGGGACATCGTGAACATCAGTCCGCTGAGCGGCTGTCCGAGGAGCCCGATCGCCGCGCCCCTGGCCTGGTTCTGCGACAGGGCCGCGGGCAGCCGGCCCGGCGGCACGACATTGCGTACGACGGCCTGCTCGGCACGCTGGTAGAAGATGCCCAGCGAGCCCTCCACGAAGGCCGCGGCCATCACGAACGGGACCCACACCTGCCCGGCGAAGGCCGCGGCGCCCACCGCGAGGAAGGCCGGCAGCCGGATCGCGTCGCACCACAGCATCACCTTGCGGCGGTCACAGCGGTCAACCAGGGTGCCGGCGGGCAGTTCTTCAGACGAACACCATTCGTTGGGCCGCAAGCCGGGCCATGACCGTCCGGGCGGCCACGCTCAGGCGTTCCCGGTCGCCCTCGCCGTACCCGAGCCAGGCGACCTCGGCGATCTCACTGTGCGGTGCCGGTACGCCCACGTGCTCGGCGCTGTGGCAGGCCATCCGCACCACCGTGCCCGGCCTCCCGCCGTGGGCCGGCGCCTCCACCACGAACTGGAGCGCCACGCTCTCCGGCAGCAGTTCGACGCCCAGTTCCTCGCGCACCTCGCGGACCAGCGCCTCCCGGACGCTCTCGCCCGGCTCCGGCTTGCCGCCGGGGAGGTAGAAGGCGTCCCGGCCGTGGGTACGTGCGACCAGGAGGCGGCCGCTGTCCAGGCACAGCCACGCCGCCTTCTCGATCACCTCGGGGACGGAGTCCATCGCTGATTGCCCTCAGATGTCCGTGCCGAAGAAGCGGTCGCCGAAGTCGCCGATGCCCGGGACCATGTAGGCGTCCTCGTTGAGGCGCTCCTCGATGGACGACGTCACGATGCGCACCTTCGGGAAGCGCCGCGTGACCGCCTCGATGCCCTCGGGCACGGTGATGAGGTTGACGAACACGACGTTCTCCTCGGCCACGCCCTGCTCCAGCAGCAGTTGGATGGTGGCGACGGCCGTGCCGCCCGTCGCGAGCATCGGCTCCAGCAGGAGCACGTGGCAGTCGGCGATGTCGCCCGGGAGCTTCGTCCAGTAGTGCCGGGGGAGCTTGGTCTCCGGGTCCCGCTGCATGAGGATCTTGCCGATGCGCAGGGACGGGCACACGGCGCGCAGCTGCCCCTCCATGCTCTCGCCGGCCCGCACGACGGAGACGCCGCACACCTGGCGGGACGGGCGCAGCCCCTCGTACGTGGCGCCGACCGGCGTGGTGACGTCGTCCTTCTCGTACGGGACGAACTCCAGGGCCGCCTCCACCAGCAGCCGCACGACCCGTTCGGCGGCGAAGACGAAGTCCTCGCGGCGGGCCTGGCGGTTCCGCATGACGGTGTGGAGGGCACGCAGCTGGTTGGTCTGCGGCAGCAGGTGCACGAGTGCGGTCGGATCGGCGGTGGCCGTGGCGGTCGTGGTTGCGGCGGTCGTGCTCACCATGTCGTGTTGGTCCTTTCGGTGGTCGCTCGGGTTTGTGGTCACTCGTTCGGCGGTTCTTCAAAGGACGGCGGCAGCGGCGGCGTGTCCGTGAACTGGCCCGCGGCCGTCCGGTAGACCGAGAGCCCGCCCGTGCGCTCCCACATCCGGCGCATGACGTGGACGAGTTTGGGGTTGTGCTCTTCCTCCTCCTCGAAGGAACGGGCGGTGATGAGCTCCCAGTCCATGCGGCGCAGCCCGTCCGGTCCGGCGTCGACGACGCCCTGGAACAGCGCGTGCAGGGCAGCGAGTTTGGCCCGCTTCGGCACTTGGGCCTGGGCGAGGACGACGCCCAGCATCCCGGTCCAGTAGCAGGCGATGACGTCGCGGCGCTGTTCCTCCGGGAGGTGCTCGGCGATCTGCTCCATCGCGTACAGGGACGTGATGAGGTGCAGCAGGACGAAGTCGCCCGGCCGGGCCAGGTAGAGCAGCGTGACCGCGTAGTACAGCTGCTCCCAGGTGGCCGCGGTGTCCGGTGCGTCCAGCCAGGCGGGAGCGTCGTACATGAGTGGGTGTCCGACGTCGAGCATGCGGGCATTGCGGAACTGCAGTCCGGAGCGTACGAGTTCGGGGTGGACGCCTTCCGGAGCGCCCGCTTCCGGGACGGTGCCGACGTCCTGCGCCCAGGTGCGCAGCGCTTCGCGGTCGGCATCCCAGGCGGCGGCGACGCGCAGCAGGGAGTCCATGGGGGTGGCGTCCTCGGGGCGCCGGTGCGCGGCCTGTTCGCGCCGTATGCGGTCGGGGTGGCTCGGCACGGACGCGAACGCCATGTATGCGAGGCCCTCCACCGCCATGCAGCGGCTCTCGGCGTCCAGCGCCCAGCCGAGGTGGATGGCAGCGTGCGTGAAGGCGCCGACCCAGCCAGGGACCAGGTCCGGGCTGTAGCGGCGCAGCACCTCCGCCATGCCCAGTTCGGCCACCTTGCGGTCGAAGTACGCGTAGTACGAGGCGAAGCCGGTGCGGCGGCCCAGGAAGTCCCGCCAGTTGTCGTCCGTGATGTCGAGCGTGGAGGGGCGGGCCGGTTCGAGGCCGTGGCCGTACGTGGTCAGCCGTGCGTAGTTCTCGTAGTAGTCCTGGATGCGCTCCGGGGACATGCCGAGGCGGGCCAGGGCGACCACGGCGTGCTTGACGTGGTTGCTGAGGTGGCCGTTGAATTCGATGTGGTGGCTGCGGTCGTTCAGCAGCTTCTTGACCACGGGCGAGTCGATCACTTCGCCTGCTCCTTGTGCTTGTCGTCGTCTTGGTCGCCCTTGGCGTCGGCGTCCTTGTTCTTGGGGTCTTCGCTCGTGGGGTCGTTGTTCTCGGCGTCCTCGTTCCTGGCTTCACGCGACGTCTGCGCGACCCGGGACAGGTAGACGCCCAGCAGTACGAGAACCACCCCGAGCCAGCGCAGGGGGCCGGGCGTGACGCTCTTGCTCTGCCAGTCGATGAGGACGGCGGTGATCATCTGGCCGCTGATCACCAGCAGTGCCGCGTTCATCGCGCCGAGCCGGGGGAACACGTAGCTGCTCACGACCACGAACAGCGCCCCGACCACACCGCCGATGTACGCGACGAGCGGCGGCTTCGCCCCGAACTCCCACTGGCTGAGTAGGACCAGGACAGTGGTGAGGAAGAGGAACCCCACCAGGTGGTTCCACAGCGAGGCCCGGAACGGGCCGATGACGGTGCTGAGGCGACCGTTGATGGCGCGGCTCGCCACGATGAACGCGCCGTTGAGCAGTGCCAGCAGGATGGAGAGGATCACTGGGTGCCTCCGAAGAGGATCAGCGCGCTGCCCGTGAGGACGCAGAGCGCCACGAGGGCGTCCATGGGGACGATGCGCCGTTTCGGCGTCTGGAACAGCCCGAAGTGGTCGGACACGAGGCCGAAGAGGATCTGGCCCACGAGCATGAAGGCAATCGTCCCGGACAGCGACAGGCTCCCGTTGACGGTGATCGCGCCCAGCATGACCGTGAAGGCGCCGGGGATGCCGCCCAGGTAGAACCAGAGAGGCCGCTTCGTCGGCGCCGCCGGTTCCGCCTCGCCGCCCCGCTCCGCGCGGCGCAGCCTGACTCCCGACGTGGTCAGCAGCACGAGCAGCAACGCCACGACGGCTCCCACCCCGTGGGCCACCCACGACGCGTAGGCCGGCGTCGTGTGTTTCGCCAGCAGGCTGTTGTAGTGGAGCATCGTCGCGAGCAGCACACCGCCCGCGATGCCCAGGAGCCAGTCCTTCGATCGTCCGATCACTTCGCCGCCTTTCGGTTCGCTTCGTCAGCCGTCGTTTCCGTACGCGGCCATGATGTGTGCGACGGCGTCGTCGAAGGTGTCCGCCAGCCACGTCGGTTCGGCCGTGGACAGTTCGGCCGGGCCGTGGATGCCGTATGTCACGGCGATCGAGCGCATCCCGCACGCCTGTGCCATCAGCAGATCGTGCGTCGTGTCACCGACCATCACCGCCCGCTCGGCCGGTATGCCGCCCAGCTCGCGCAGCACCCTGTGGCCCGAGTCGGGGTGCGGCTTGGGCCGCTCGACCTGGTCCGCGCCGAGCACGACCTCGAAGAGGTCCCGGATTCCGGCGGCCCGCAGCAACGCGTCCGCGCTGGCGTAGAACTTGCTGGTGGCGACGGCCAGGGCGAGCCCGCGGTCGCGCAGCGCGGCGAGGCCGTCCGGGACGCCGGGGAACAGCAGCTCCACCGCCCGCGGCAGGACGATCTCGCGGAACGCCTCCTGGTAGCGGCGTACGCCCTCCGCCACGCGCGCATCGTCGGGCGCGACGCCCAGCAGCTTGGCGAACGCCTGCTCCAGGGGGAGCCCGATGGTCGCCCGGATCTCGGCCGGGGCGGGCGCGGGCGCGGTGCCCAGGGCGGCGAAGACGGCGGTGAACGACTCCACGATGCCGCGCGGGGTGTCGACGAGCGTGCCGTCGAGGTCGAACAGTGCCGCGGGGCGGGAGGCGGAGAGGGGCCGGGCCGTTCGTGTGTCACGTGAAACATCGGCGCTCATCGGACCGCCTCCGCCTGTGCGGCAGCCGCCCGTACGCCGGCGTGGGCCACGGCCAGCCGGCCGGCCAGCTCCGCCGTGCTGATCAGCACGGACATGTTGGCCTGGGAGGAGCGGCCGTCGGTCACCCGGTCCACCGCCCGCATCAGGTACTTCGTGATGGCGTTGCCGGTGATGCCGTCGCGCTCGGCCGTGACCGTCGCCTCGGCGATCGCCGCGTCCACATCCGCGCTGTCGATCGCGTCCTCCTCCTTGATCGGCGTGGCGACGAGGAACCCGCCCGGGTTGCCGAGCGCCCAGTGCGTGTCGATGGCGCGGGCGATCAGCTCCTCGTCGTCCAGCCGGTGGGGGCTGCGGAAGCCGCTCGTACGGCAGTAGAAGGCCGGGAAGTCGTCGAAGCGGTACGAGGTGACCGGGACGCAGTGGGTCTCCAGGAACTCCAGGGTCAGTCCCAGGTCCAGGATGCTCTTGGCACCCGCACAGACCACCGCGACCTTCGAGCGGGTGAACTGGATCAGGTCCGACGAGATGTCCATGGTGGTCTCGGCGCCCCGGTGGACCCCGCCGATCCCGGCGGACGCGAAGAACGGGATGCCCGCGAGCTCGGCGGCGACCAACGACGAGGCCACGGTCGTGGCGCCCATCCCGCCCCCGGCCAGCGCGAGCGACAGGTCCCGGCTGCTGACCTTGGGGATACCGGGCGTGGACGCGAACCGCTCGATGTCCTCGTCGGTCATGCCGACGAGGATGCGGCCGCCCTCGACGCCGATCGTGGCGGGCACCGCGCCGCCCGCCCGTACGGCGGCCTCGACCTTGCGGGCCGTGGCGGCGTTGTGCGGGTAGGGCAGGCCGTGGGTGATGACGTTGGACTCCAGCGCGACGACTGGAGCACCGGTGTCGAGCGCCTGGGCGACCTCGTCGCTGAACGCGAGGGGAATCGTCATGATGTCCTGGCTCTCCTTGAATGACTCAGTACGTGGGGGTCTTGCGGAGCAGCTCGGCCCGCTCGACGATCTCGGGGAGGTAGACCTGCTCGTTCCACGCGTCCTGCTCCACCGCTTCGAGCGCGATGGAGATGACGCCCTCGTCGCACTGGAAGGCGGAGTGCACGGCCTTCGTCACGGCGGCGACGAGTTCGGACTCCTGTTCCTCGTTCAGTGCTACGGGGAAGTGCTTGATGTTGACGTGCGGCAAGGTGAACTCCTTCTTGCGTGTGTTCTCCTGGTCCCGGAGGCGGCGCCGGATCACATGGACCAGCTCGTCGACTCCCGGGTCGCGCAGCAGCGCGTAGTGGTCGGTGTCGAGGGTGACGACGGCCGGTTCGCGGACCGCGTAGCCGCGGGCGCTCTCGATGAACGAGTTGTCGTCGCCGCGCGCCTTGAAGAGCGTCACCGGCGCGGCGATCCGCCGCCCCCTCAACTCCGGGAAGGTGTAGGTGAACTCGTACGTCAGGCGGACGATCCGTACGATCCGCCGCACCAGTTCGCCGTCCAGCCCCGGGAAGGCTCCGGCCACGAAGGCCGCGAAGCTCTCGTCGTCCGTCGCCGTGCGCAGGCACTCCTCCAGCAGCGGCCCGCTGATCCGCCCCGCGAATACGGAGAACAGGATCGTGACGAACGCCCGGTTGCGATAGGAGGGTTCATGGCCGTGTACGGCAGCGGCGTCCGCCCGCACCTCGGGCGCGCCCGGGGCGATCAGGAACAGGTTCTCGACCCGCTCCCCCGCCTGCTCCAGTTGGTGTGCGGCCTCGAAGGCGACGCGGGCGCCGAAGGAGTAGCCCCAGAGCGTGTACGGGCCCGAGGGCTGGACCTGCCGGATGGCGTGCACGTCGCGCTCGGCCATCTCGCGGATCGTCGCGTACGGCGTCTCGCCCTCGTTGATGCCGTACGCCTGGACGCCGACGAACGGCCGTCCCAGGCCCAGGCGGTCGCCGAGCAGCCGCAGGTTCATGGGGTACCCGCCGAGGCCGGGCCAGCAGAACACGGGCGCCGCCCCGTCGGCCTCGTCCTCCCCGTCCCGCAGCCTCACCAGCCGCGCGACGTCCTGGTCGGTGCCCTCCTGCGCGCCGCCGCCGGCGACGCGCAGCGCGAGCTGCTCGACGGTGGGCGCGTCGAACAGCGCCTGGAGGGGGAGGGAGCCGCCCAGCTCCCGGTTCACGCGGTTCACGAGCGCGACCGCCATGAGCGAGTTCCCGCCGCTGGCGAAGAAGTCGTCCTGGACGGAGACGGTGTCGCGCTTCATCACCTTCATCCAGATGTCGCCGATCCGCTTCTCGGTCCGCGTCCTCGGCGGGACGAAGGGGCGGTCGGAGCCGGTCACGTCCGTCGCCTCGGAGTTCGCCAGGGCCCGGACGTCGATCTTGCCGTTGGCGGTGAGGGGCAGGGCGTCGAGGACGACGACCCGGTTGGGCACCATGTAGTCCGGCAGGAAGGTCACCAGGTCGTCGCGGATCATCTCCGCGGGCCCCCGCATGTGGACGGTGTCCTCCTTCATGCCCTCGCTGTGCCACTGCTCCTCGCTCACACGCCCGCCGACGAAGAAGTACGAGGGCCTCCCCGCCACCGGGAGCAGGGCGGCCATCCGCTTGGCCGCGGGCAGGTCCTCGCCGGTCTCCGAGCTGTAGCCGGACGACATGAACCCGAGGTCGAGGCAGTTCATCTGGAGGCGCTGGAGCTTGCGCCCCAGGTCGAGGTAGCCGAGCCAGCCCCGCTCCGCCGCGCCGAACACGGTGATGCCGAAGCTCGCGCGTTCGTACACGGCCTGGTTGATGGCGATGACGTCCCTCTTGCGTACGAGGTCGTCGGCGACCCGCTCCAGGGCACCGCCGCCTCCCGCGGAGCCGTGGCGATACCGGTACTGGCCTCCGGGCAGCCCGGGCACACGCCCCGGGTGCGCCTGGACGTACACGTCGAGCGCGGCCGCGTCGCGGTCGCCCTGTCCGGCGGGCACCACCTCGAAGCCGCCGAGGTAGTGGTCCTCGTCCGCGCAGTCGAGCCGTTCCTTCGTCCCGGGGGTGAAGTCCAGCTCGCGTACCGCCAGCCCGTGGTGGGGCAGCACCTCGTCGAACAGCCCCACCATGTGGCCGGCCTCGATCTGGAGGACCTCGCGGATGTTGTTCTTGTAGACAGGTTCGATGGCGCTGGTCCGCCCAAGGAAGTGCAGACGCACCCTGGGCGCCGCGGAGCCGGCAGGAGGGCCCATCAGGACGAGCCGGTGCTCCAGCGGGTGGTAGTAGTACAGCCCATCGGGCACCTCGGCGGGACCGCCGGCAAGCTCGAGGTAGAGCTGCGTGGCGTTGAGCGCGCCCGGCGAGGCGTACCCGTACTTGGGCAGGAGCCGCTCCTCGCTGAGGAACCGGCCGAAGTAGCGCAGGATCTCCCCCAGCTCGCCGAAACCGAGCCCGGCGGGCTCACGCGGCGGGCGCGCGGCAGTACGGTCCTCCCGGTCCTCGTCGAGTAGCCGCAGGATGTCGTCCTCCGTGACGTCGCCGCCTTCGAAGAACCGGTACGTCTTGCGCGCGAACACGCGGCGCCGCTGCTCCGGCGTGGGCTCCGCACCGGGCAGCGCGACCGACGCGCGGGCCGCCACGTCATCCGTGTCCCGGCAGCCGGCGGCCGCCAGCTGAGCCCTGACCTGGAGCTTGCTCGCCTTCGACTGGTGGTGCGTACCGTGCCGGCCCTGGTCCATCAGCGCGGCTTCCCGGGGGCTCAGCTCGACGCAGGCGACGAGGTTCTGGAAACCGGTGCGCGGGTCGTCCTTGACGATCACGGCCGCGTTCCTGACCCAGTCGTGGGACTCGACGGCCAGCCGGATCTCGTCCAGCTCGACGCGGAAGCCCCGCAGCTTCACCTGGCTGTCCGCCCGGCCGGCGAACTGCACGCTCCCGTCGGCGTTCCCGTACGCGAGGTCCCCGGTCCGGTACAGCCGCCCGCGCTCGGGGTCGTCGACGAACCGTTCCGCCGTGAGGTCCGGCCGGTGGAGGTAGCCCCGGGCCAGCTGGACGCCTCCGATGTACAGTTCGCCGATCTCGCCGGCCGCGACCGGCGACCGCGACGGGTCGAGGATGTGGAAGCGCATGCCGTCGACCGGGGAGCCGATCGGCACGGACTGCGGCCCTGACTCCACGTCCGCCCGCTCCACGCGGTACGAGGAGGCGTTGATCGTGCACTCGGTCGGGCCGTAGAGGTTCACGAGCGAGCAGTCCGGCAGGGTGTCGAGCAGCAGTCTCGCCAGATTCCTGGACAGCGCCTCGCCGCCGCTGAAGAGCTGGGTGAGGGAGGTGCAGCGGCCGAACTCCTCGGTGTCGAGGAGCGCCTGAAGCAGCGTCGGCACGCACTGCAGGGTGGTCACGCCATAGGCGTCGACGGTCCGCATCAGCCCTTCGGGGTCGCGATGGATGCCGGGGGCGCCCATGACGACGCGGCTGCCGCAGGCAGGGGCGAGGATCTCCCACTGCGCGGCGTCGAAACTGGCGGGCGTCTTCTGCAGGACGATTCTGTTCTCGTCGAGTCCGTGCGCCGTCCGTAACCAGTTCATCTGGTGGACGATCGCACGGTGTTCGACCATTACACCCTTGGGCTTTCCGGTACTGCCCGAGGTGTAAATGACATACGCCGGATCGTCTTCCGCCGGCAGCCCGAGCCCGGATTCCCGCCACGTCTTTCCGGTATCCCCCGCCGCCGAATTCAGCACATCCCGCAGCGTGACGACCGTGGTTCCGGGGGGAGCGATTCTCTCCAGTCGTTCCCGCAGCCGTTCCTGCGTGAAGACCACGCAGACCCGGGCATCCTCGACCATGTACCGGAGACGTTCTTCCGGATAGTCCGGTGACAGCGGAAGATACGCTCCGCCGGCCGCGAGAATTCCCCACACGCCTGTCATGAGATCAAGTGAGGGCTCGACGAAAAGACCGACGCAGTCGCCCCGCCCCACCCCGAGCCCGCGCAGGTACGCGGCGGCTTCCGCGCTGTACCGGCCGAGCTCCCGAAACGTCAGCCGCTCTGGGCCGCACTCCACCGCGGTCCTGTCGGGATGCCACCTGACCTGGGCTCTCAACAGGTCGGTCAGACTCTCCCCCGTGTCACCGCCGCCGGTTATGTGCGGCAGGTCCCTACTTCCCTCGACAGCCGAATTCACCATGTACGCCCCCGATCAAATACGTCAGATACGCGTGGCGCCGACCCGCGGCGGCATCGTCGCCACCCGGAATCCCGCCCACGCCTGTGTGACCGACGGGCCCTTCCGCCCGTCGGCTCATACGACTTCCGTCGGTGATGTCCGGAAGGCACCGGAGCGCAGCCTGCACATCGGTGAAGGAATTCCCGCACCGCTCACCGGTTGGGTCCGCTTCCACGTGTGGCGGGGCACGCCTCTTCGAATCACGCCCGTCTTGGGCATCGCTTTCCCCCGCTGTCCTTCCTGGCCGCCGAACGGCCGGGATCTTCCCCCGTGAATTGAGACCCCTGCACAGGACAGGTATCCGCTCAAGCATCCGCATGGCTGGTCTGCGGCGCGGAGCAATCGAGACGTTATGCCGTGGCCATAGGTGGGTCAACAGGCGCCAGGAGGATGACCTAAAAGGCCGCCTCCCGGCCACGTGGCACATGCCACAGGAACTGCACAGAAGCCGGAAGGCCCACCGGTTCCCGCTCGTCCACCGCGCCCCGCTGACCGGATCCACAGAGTCGATATCCGGTCACCACGGCGTGGCGACTTCCACTCAGTAGGGTCGAGGACCGGCGTGGTGGCTGACGCTCCGTCTCCAGTCTCCGGCCCTACGAGAGCGGCCGGACGACCCCGTGATGTCCGCCACAGGGGGCAGTTGGAAAAGCGACACGATGGCGCGCCGTAACGCGACGCACATCAAGGGCTCAGCCCTGGCGCAAAGCGACACAACCTGCAGGGGACACGATCTCGCTGACACAAAGCGGTCCTGCGTCGAGCCCGCGGTGAAGCGCGAACTCCCCCGCTTCCGGATGCGCGTCCCCGCCTCCCACCCGCACCGCCTTCTGCGACGGCTTCGGGCGCAACCTCACCCCGGCCGAACAGCACGTGTGTTTGGCCTACGGCGCCCAGGACGCCGTGACCGCCCTGAAGTGGGGGCTGGAACACCGGGACGTGGATTCCGTTGGCTGGACAGGCCCCCGCCTGCCTGCCAAGGGGTGAAGGTCATCCACGCGGTGATCCGCACCGGCGTCCTCTACGAACCACGCACCCCCGACGACGTCGACCTCGCCGCCTGACAACCCCACCCCCGCCACCCTCCAGACCCCGATCACGCCCGCACACCGGCGCGGCCACCAAGGCCCGGCCGGCCACCGGACTGCCCACCAGGCACCCGATCCACCGGGAACATCCCGCTTCGCGGGACGTTCCCGACATCCATGATCAACCCCTTCAAACCGACCCCGCCGAGGTTGACGAAACAGATAGGGGCACCCCCGACCTGTGAGCAACGTTCATGAAGCCGGCGAGTCCGGCTCGTAGCGGAGGCGTTCCACCACTTCGCGTGAATCGGAGGCCGCCCGGGAACGTTCCCGGGCGGCCTCCGCGTCGTTGTTCACGAAAAGAGCGCAAGGCAAGCAGCAGGGGGTGTCCCATGGGTCGAGTGGTACTGGAGCGTTTTCCGGCCGGAAGTCCGCGGGGGAGCTGGCCCGCCGAGGAGTACGCGGCCCAGCGGATGCGCGAGGGCGTGCCCGCGGAGGTGGTCATGGATCTGGCGAGCGACGCGTTCCTGGTCGTGGTCCGGCAGCGGGAGGCGCGTTCCGGTCACTGACGGGCGGGACGGAGGTCCGGTCCGCGCACGCCCCTTGGCCTCCCGCCCGCGCAGCCCCACACTGACCCGATGACTCAGCGTGTGGATCTCGCGACGGTGATGGACCGGCTGGCGATCGACGACGTGGTCACGGGCTACGCGATGGCCGTCGACGACGGCGACTGGGGCGCCTACCGGGCCCTGTTCACCCCCGGCGGGCGGGCCGACTACAGATCGGCCGGCGGGATCGAGGGGCCGGTGGGGCAGGTCGCGGAATGGCTCGCACGGACCATGGAGCTCTTCCCGGTGAGGCAGCATCTGATCGTCAACCGGCTGGTCCGGCTGGAGGACGTGGCCGGCTCGCCGGGCGACAGCGCCGAGGTCCGGGCGGACTTCTTCAACCCGATGCGGCTGCAGGCACCGGAGGCCCGCGGCGGCGGCGCGGTCACCTCTCCGAATTTCGTGGCCGCCGGCCGCTACGCCTTCGCCCTGGCCCGCACCCGGGACGGCTGGCGGCTCACGCGTGTCACCGTGCACGAGAAGTGGCGACACACCACCGCGTGAGCGCTTCCTCCCCTTCCGTCCGCGCGGCCCGGGGGCGGTCCCGCCCTGCACTGCCACACTGGAAGCGGAGGCGCGCCATGATCCCGAAGCACGACGGGTGGTCCCGCCACTGGCGCGGGCCCGCCGCGGTCGCCGCCGGGGCGCTGCCCGCCCTGGCGTTCCCCGCCCCCGCGCTGTGGTGGTTCGCCTACGTGGCCCTCGTGCCCTGGATGCTGTTGCTGAGATCGGCCTCCGGAGGGCGGCGGGCGGCCCTGGAGGGCTGGCTCGGCGGCGCCGGGTTCATCCTGGCCGTGCACCACTGGCTGCTGCCGAGCCTGCACGTGTTCCTGCTTCCGGTGGCCGCACTGCTCGGGGTGCTTTGGATCCCCTGGGCACTGCTGGTGCGGGAGCTGCTCGGCGGCCGCCCGTCCCGTGGCCGGGCGGCCTGCGCTCTGGTCCTGGTACCGGCCGGGTGGCTGCTGTCGGAGCTGGTCCGCTCCTGGCAGGGGCTCGGCGGGCCGTGGGGGCTGCTGGGGGCCAGCCAGTGGCAGGTTCCGCCGGCGCTCCGGCTGGCGTCGGTGGGCGGGGTGTGGCTGATCAGTCTGCTGCTGGTGGCGGTGAACTGCGCCCTGGTGCTGCTGGTCGCCGTACCGGGGGCCAGGGTCCCGGCGGTGGCCGGGCTCATGGGCTGTGCGCTGCTGACGGGCGCGGTGTGGGTGTGGGCGGTTCGGCCCGCGGAGTCGGGCGGGCTGCGGGTGGCCGTCGTACAACCGGGACCGGTGCCCGACGGCCCCGACAGCGCGGAGCGGCGGTTCGCGGCCGGCGAGCGGCTGACCCGGCCGCTGGCCGGGCAGCGGGTCGACCTGGTGGTGTGGGGCGAGAGCAGCGTGGGCGAGGACCTGACGGCCCGCCCGGACCTGGCCCGCCGGCTGGCCGCGCTGTCGGCGGAGGTCGGGGCTCCGCTGCTGGTGAACGTGGACGCGCGGAGGGCGGACCGCCCGGGGATCCACAAGAGCGCGGTGCTGGTCGGCCCGGGCGGGCTCACGGGCGACCGGTACGACAAGATGCGGCTGGTCCCCTTCGGGGAGTACGTACCGGCCCGGGCTCTGCTGGGCTGGGCGACCTCGGTCGGCAGGGCCGCCGGCGAGGACCGCGTGCGCGGGGACGCGCCGGTGGTCATGGACCTGCCGGGCCGGCGGGACGAAGGCACGGTCGTCCGTCTGGGACCGCTGGTCTGTTTCGAGTCCGCGTTCCCCGACATGAGCCGGCGCCTCACCCACGACGGGGCCTCCGTGCTGATCGCCCAGTCGGCGACCTCCACCTTCCAGCACAGTTGGGCACCGGCCCAGCACGCCTCGCTGGCGGCCCTGCGGGCGGCCGAGAACGGCCGCCCGATGGTGCATGCGACGCTGACCGGGATCAGTGTGGTGAACGGCCCGTCGGGCGAGCTCGTCGGCACCGCACTGCCCACCTCGGCGCGGACCGCCGAGGTGTACGACGTACCGCTCGCCCGGGGCTCGACCCTCTACGTCCGCTTCGGGGACTGGCCCGTGACCGCGGCCCTCGCAGCTCTGGCGTTCGCCTGCGGTGCGGCGGGCGCACGGGTGCTCAGGAGGCCTTCTCCGCCTGCTCCAGAGCCGAGTTCACCACCAGCTCGCACAGCTCGTGGGTGAGCAGCGCGTCGCGGGCACCGAGGATCCGGCCCGCCGCCACCGCCTCCAGGAAGTGGTCCACCACCTGCTCGATGCCGCGCTGGCGGGCGACGGGGACCCAGTCCCCCCGGCGGCGCACGGTGGGCTGGCCCTTGTGGTCGATGACCTCGGCGAGGTTGACGACCTGCCGCTTGGTGTCGGTGCCGGAGACCTCCAGGACCTCCTCGTTGGATCCGGACAGGCGGTTCATGATGCCGAGCGCGTTGAAGCCGGCGCCGGAGAGGTGCAGCACCACCTGGTGCATCAGTCCGTCGCGCACCACGGCCCGCACCCCGGTGTAGTCGGCCTCGCCCGGCAGCAGGAAGCGCAGGGTGTCGACGACGTGGATGAAGTCGTCGAGCACCAGCGTGCGTGGGTCCTCCGGCAGGCCGACCCGGTTCTTCTGCAAGACGATCAGGTCGCGCGGGTGGTCGGCGCACTGCGCGTACCCGGGCGCGTAACGGCGGTTGAAGCCGACGGCCAGGGAGACATCGCGTTCCTCGGCCAGTTCCACCAGGCGCCGGGACGCCGCCAACTCGTAGGCGAGCGGCTTGTCCACGTAGGTGGGGACACCGGCCTGCAGCAGCCGGGTGACGATCTCGGGGTGGGCGGCGGTCGGCGCGTGCACGAAGGCCGCGTCGAGCCCCTCGGCGAGCAGGGCGTCGAGGTCGGTGTGCCGGTGCGCTGCCGGGACCCGGTGGATCGCGCCGACCCGTTCCAGAGTCTCGGGAGTGCGGGTCTGCAGGTGCAGTTCGACGTCCGCACGCGTGGTGAGGACGGGCAGGTACGCCTTCTGCGCGATGTCGCCGAGTCCGATGCAGCCGACCTTCACCGGGGCCTCCAAATTCGGTCCTTGCGGGATCCTCGCAGCTTAATCCCTGGTGGCCGGGGCTCCGGTTCGCACAGGATGGGCCCCATGACCACCAGTTCAGGATCACACCGCACCGAACCCCCCACCACCGCCGCCGAGCGGGAGATGCTCGACGGCTGGCTCGACTACCACCGCGCCACCCTGCTGTGGAAGTGCGAGGGGCTGCGGGACGAGCAGTTGCGCAGGACTCCGCTCGCGCCCTCCGAATTGAGCCTCCTGGGGCTGCTGCGGCACATGGCAGAGGTGGAGCGTTACTGGTTCCGGGAGATCATGCTGGGTGAGGAGCTGCCCGAGCTGTACGTCACGGACGAGGACCGGGACGGCGACTTCCACTTCACCGAGGCGGCCACCCGGGCCGAGACCGAGCGGGTGTGGCGGGCGGAGGTCGAACGGGCACGGCAGGCGGCCGCGGGCCGCTCGCTGGACCTGGTGTCGGAGGCCCGGAACCACCACCGCGGCGAGGTGTTCAGCCTGCGCTGGGTCTACACCCACATGATCGAGGAGTACGCGCGCCACAACGGCCACGCGGACCTGCTGCGCGAGCAGATAGACGGCGCCACCGGCGACTGACCCGACAACTACCCGACGACTGCCCGGCGGCCGGCCCGGGGCGGCCCGCGATCCGCCGGTCACCCCGCTGCCCGTCACCCGTGCGGGGTGAATATGGGCTCCGGGTTTCCGCAACGGGGTCCTCGCACAGCAGAGTTGCGCGGGTGCATCCAACGCGAACCACGACAAAGCTGCTGCTCGGAGTCGCCTGCGCCGTTTCGGCGGTCTCCGGCTGTGTCCATGTGAGCCCCGGAACCGCGCCTCCCGCGGCGGCCCCCGCCGCCGGGGTCCCGCCCCGGCACGAGCCGCGCGGCGGCCCGGGTGCCGCCCCCGTGGCCGTCCGGGCACCCGCCCTGGAGGCGCTGGAGGCGGTCGCTGCGGCCCCGGAGCAGCCCGCCCGTCAGGCGGGCCCGACCCCCGCCGCACGGAACTCGCAGCGCCCTGCCCGGGGCGCCTCCGGCGGGGCCGTGCAGGAGGCTGCGCCCGTCCCGGACATCCCGGAGCCCCGCCGGGCCGCCGGATCCACGACGGGCCGTCCTGACGGCTCCCGGCACCCCGACCGGCCCGGTGCCGAGGCGGAGCGCGAGCTGCTGCGCAAGCTGCCGGTGCGGCCGGCCGACGTCTGCGCGCTGGGCCGGCGCCACGGCCGCTGGCACCCCGACAGCCCGGAGGCCCGGATCTGCGCGGGCGTCCACGGCGGCTGAGGGCGCGCCAGGGGGCCGCCCGGCGGGCGGGGGGCGGCCGACGGGGGCCGGGGCCGCGGGCTGCCCGTCCCGACCGGCAGGACGCCCCCTACGCCTGTTCGGGGAAGGGCCAGGGGCCGCCGCCGCCCGGTTCCGCGGCGAGGCGGTGCTCCAGCCGGGCGATGGCCGCCCGTACGCCGTCGCCGTAACCGTCGTCGGAGAGGGCCCCGGCTGCCGCGCGGGCCCGCGCCAGGTGGACCCGGGCAGCGCCGGGACGCTGGAGCTTCAGGTAGTCGGCGGCCAGGCTGACGTGCAGCGACGGGTAGAACACGCGCATCGCGGGACGCGGCTCCCGCTGCGCGGGGCACCCGTCCCCGTGCCCGTCACCCAGGGAGTCGGCGGCGGTCAGGGCGCGCAGGTCCCAGGCCAGCTCGTCGGCGGGATCGTCCTGGGCGTCGGCCATGTAGTGGGCCAGGGTGCACCGGTGCAGGCAGTCCCCCTCCTCGCCGATCTCCTGCCAGATCTCGCCGAGCCGGTTGCGGGCCTCCTCCCGGTCTCCGGCGTGCAGCAGGATGACCGCCTGGCCGATCCTCGTCATGACGGCGTCCTCCGACGCCTCCTGCTGCTCGGTCACGGCGGCCTCCGGCTTGCTCTGCCGGACCTGCTCCGGTCCGGTCGTCAAGACGCTAGCCGGAGGCACCGGCGATGGCGCCGAGGCGCGGTGGGGCGTCAGCCGAGGTCCGGGATCCGCCAGTCGATCGGCTCATGCCCCTGGGCGGCGATGGCCTCGTTGATCTGCGTGAAGGGGCGGGAGCCGAAGAACTTCCTGGCCGACAGCGGGGAGGGGTGGGCACCCTTGACGATCACGTGCCGCTCCTCGTCGATGAGCGGGATCTTCTTCTGGGCATAGGCCCCCCACAGGACGAACACGGCCGGGTCGGGCCGCTCCGACACCGCGCGGATCACCGCGTCGGTGAACCTCTCCCAGCCCTTGCCCTTGTGCGAGTTCGGCTCGGCCTCCCGGACGGTGAGCACGGCGTTGAGCAGCAGGACGCCCTGCTGGGCCCACGGCATCAGGTAGCCGTTGTCGGGGACGGGCAGGCCCAGCTCCTCCTTCATCTCCTTGTAGATGTTGCGGAGCGAGGGCGGGGTCTTGACGCCGGGCTGCACGGAGAAGCACAGGCCGTGGCCCTGGCCGGCGCCGTGGTAGGGGTCCTGGCCGAGGACCAGCACCTTCACCTGCTCGAAGGGCGTGGCGTCCAGTGCCGCGAACACCTGGTCGCGGGGCGGGTAGACCGGCCCGTTCGCCCGCTCCTTCTCGACGAACTCCGTGAGCTCTCTGAAGTAGGGCTGCTCCAGCTCCCCGCCGAGGACGGGGAGCCAGGACTCGGGCAGCATCTGGGTCACGGCGACAACCTCCGGTACAAGTTCGTGCAACTGCTCCAGAACCTACCGGGGGCCACTGACAACGCGTCGGCCGCCCGGGAGATCTCCCGGGCGGGACCGCGGCTACCAGCTGGTCTTGCGGTACAGCTCCCACATCTGCATGGCGGTCTGCGGGTCGAGGGCCCGCTCGGCGCCCGCGATGTCCTCGCGTGCGGCGACGTAGAGCTTGCCTTGCCACAGGGGCAGCAGCCGCACGTCCTCGGCGAAGATCTGCTGGGCCTTCTCGAACTGCTGGACCCCGGAGGAGCGGTCGCTGTCGCGGCGGGACTTGGGGAGCAGCTCGGTCAGGATCTCGTTCTGCTCGTACGGGGTGCCGACCGCGTTCTCCTTGCCGACGAACGGCGCGATGAAGTTGTCCGGGTCCGGGAAGTCGGGGAACCAGCCTCGGCCGAAGACCGGGTACTCCTGGCTCTTGTAGCCCTCCTGGAAGGTCTTCCAGGGCTGGCTGCGCAGGGTGATGCGGAACAGGCCGCTCTCGTCGAGCTGCCGCTTGATCTCGGTGAACTCCTCGGCGGTGGAGGCGCCGTACCGGTCGGTGGTGTACCAGAAGGTCAGGTCGACCGGCTGGTTGATCCCGGCCTCCTTGAGGATCTTCTTCGCCTTGTTGACGTCCGCCGCGCCGTACTTGTCGTAGAACGGCGTCTTGTGGCCGACGACGCCCTTGGGAACCATCGAGTACAGCGGCTCCGCGGTGCCCTGGTAGACCTTGGAGACGAGGGTGCCGCGGTCGATGACCTGGGCGATGGCCTGGCGGACCGCGAGCTTGTTGACCGCCGGGTCCTTCGGGTTGAAGACCAGGTAGCGGATCTCGGCGCCGACGTTCTCGACGACCTGGACGCCGAGTCCGTGTGCGGCGGGGCTCTGGAGGTCGGTGACCTGCGAGGCGGAAAGGCCTCGGTAGGTGGCGTCCAGCTCCTTGGCCTTCAGGTCGGCGACCATCTTCTCGGAATCCGCGTAGTAGCGGATGGTGACGGCCTTGTTCTGGCGGTTCGCGAAGCCTGCGTAGCCCTTGTTCTCGGACAGGACGGCCTCGCCGCCCTCCTTGTACGAGTCCAGCACGTAGGGGCCCGATCCGGTGATCTTGCCGTCCTCGCGCACCTTGTCGGCGGGGTAGTCCTTGGGCGCGACCAGCGAGGCTGCCGGTGAGCCGAGGACGTACGGGAAGGTGGCGTCGGAGGTCTTCAGGTGGAAGACGACCGTCAGCGCGTCGGGGGTCTCGATCTTGTCGAGGCTGCCGAAGAGGTCCTTCGGGCCGACCTTGGACCCGATCGTCATGATCCGGTCGAGGGAGTACTTGACGGCCTTGGCGTCGAGGGGCTCGCCGTTGGAGAACTTCAGGCCCTTGCGCAGGGTGCACCGGTAGGCCTGGCTCGCGCCGTCCGTGAACTCGCAGTTCTGGGCGGCGTCCGGCTGGGGCTTGGTGGAGCCCGTGGGGAAGGCCAGGAGGGTCTGGTAGACGTTCCGGTACAGCTCCCAGGAGCCGTCCCACGCCGCGGCGGGATCAAGGGTGCTCGGCGCGCTCGTAGTCCCGACGACGATCCGCTTCGCTTCGTCGCCGTCGTCCTCCGACAGCAGGCCGCATCCGGCGAGCAGGGATATGGACGCAAGGGCCGCAGAGATCTGCAGGCATCTGGTCCGGTTGAACACGTGCACGCTCCTCGATCAGCCAGGGGTGCGGCAGACCCTACCGCAGTGCCTCACGAATCCAATGGGTTGGTTTCGTGAGGCACTTGACCGGTTCCGTGCACATTCGATACACATTTACCTCCCTTTCGGAGGCAAATACGTCCGATTATCGGTCAGTGCACCCCGGAATTGAGGAACATCCCACCGTCGACGACCAGAGTTTGCCCCGTGATCCATTCCGCTTGTGCAGATGTAAGAAAAGCCGCGGCCCCTCCGATGTCCTCCGGGAGCCCGAGCCGGCCGAGCGGATAGGCCGCGGCGGCCTCCTGTTCCCGGCCCTCGTAGAGCGCCTGCGCGAACTTGGTCTTGACCACCGCCGGAGCGATCGCGTTGACCCGGACCCCGGGGGCCATCTCGTGGGCGAGCTGGAGGGTCAGGTTGATCATGGCCGCCTTGCTGATCCCGTACGCGCCGATGAAGGGCGAGGCGGAGATGCCGGCGATCGACGCGATGTTCACGATCGCCCCGCCGTTCTCCTTCTGCCAGGCGTGCCAGGTCCGCTGGGCGAAGCCGAGCGCGGAGATCACGTTGGTCTCGAAGACCTTCCGGGCGACCCCGAGGTCGAGGTCCGCGATCGGGCCGAAGACGGGATTGGTGCCCGCGTTGTTCACCAGGAAGTCGACCCGGCCGAAGGCCTCCATCGTGCGCTCGACGGCAAGGGCCTGGTGGGCCTCGTCGTGCGCCTTCCCGGCCACCCCGATCACCCGGTCCGCGCCGAGGCGCTCCACGGCCTCCTTGAGGGCCTCCTCGTTGCGCCCGGTGATGCAGAGCCGGTCGCCCCGGGCGACCAGTGCCTCCGCGATGCCGTAGCCGATGCCCCGGCTCGCTCCGGTGATCAGTGCGACCTTGCCGCTGTCCGTGCCGCTGTACGCCATGACGTATGCCCCGCCTCTCTTCGGTCGCTTCAGTTGAGGGGGCCGCCGGCCACGTACACGACCTGGCCGGAGACGAAGCCGGCGGCGTCGCCGGTGAAGAAGGCGATGGCGTTGGCGATGTCTGCCGGACGGCCGACCCGCTGGACGGGGATCTGGGTGGCCGCGGCGGCCTGGAAGTCCTCGAAGCCCATGCCGACGCGGGCGGCCGTCTGGGCGGTCATCTCGGTGACGATGAAGCCGGGGGCCACGGCGTTGGCGGTGACGCCGAACTTGCCGAGCTCGATGGCCAGGGTCTTGGTGAAGCCCTGCAGACCGGCCTTGGCGGCCGAGTAGTTGGCCTGGCCGCGGTTGCCGAGCGCCGAGCTGCTGGAGAGGTTCACGATGCGGCCGAACGTGGCCTCCACCATGTACTTCTGACAGGCCCTCGACATCAGGAAGGCGCCGCGCAGGTGCACGTTCATGACCGTGTCCCAGTCGGACTCGCTCATCTTGAAGAGCAGGTTGTCGCGCAGCACGCCCGCGTTGTTGACCAGGATGGTGGGGGCGCCGAGTTCGGCGGCCACGCGCTCGACCGCCGCCTCCACCTGTGCGCCGTCCGACACGTCGCAGCCGACCGCCAGGGCCCGGCCGCCGGCCGCCGTGACAGCGTCCACGGTGTCCTTGCAGGCCGCCTCGTCGAGGTCGAGCACGGCAACGGCCCGACCCTCGGCGGCCAGGCGCACGGCGGTGGCCGCGCCGATGCCCCGGGCCGCCCCGGTCACGATCGCGACGCGCTGCTCGGTGGTGGACATGGTGGTTCTCCTCGCCCTTGAGAGACGGCCACCCAGAGGTGAGCAACCGCTTAGTAGCTTCAGCTGAGGAGACGCTAGGAGCCCTGGCACCCCGTGTCAACGGCCAGCGGTCCGACACCCACGAGGTACGGCCTACCGCACCAGGAGGTCCAGCAACCGCTCCACCTCCGCCGCCGGATCGGCCGTCAGGCCGGTGTGCACCGGCCCCGGCTGCACCACGGTGCTGCGTGGGGCGATCAACCAGCGGAACCGGCGTCCCGCGTCGTCACCCGCCGCCTGCCCCGCCGCCTCGCCGCCGCCGCACACGCCCTCGACCCCGCGCAGGGCGGCCCGTACGCCGGCCACGTCCGCCGCCGGGTCCAGCGCGAGGAGCTTCGCCTCGTCGAGGTACGTGCGCGCGGCGACGTAGGAATGCGCCCGGCAGTAGACGATCACGCCTGCGTTGAAACACTCGCCGCGTTCCATCCGGGGCACCACACGCACCAGCGCGTACTCGAACACGTCCCGCTCGGTCACTCGTCGCCGCTCTTCTTCTGGTGGGTCTTGTGGGGCCATTCCGGCAGGTGGTCGGTGAGCCAGCCGGGAGGCCCGGTCGGCGCCTTCACCTCGGCCTCCAGCGAGATCCTCTCGTGGATCGTGGCCGCGCGCGGCAGCAACGCCTCCACGTAGGCGCGGCGCAGCCCGTCGGTGGAGTCGAATCCCGGCTCGTCGACCAGCCACTCGTCCGGCACCTCGGCGGTGACCTCGGTGAGCAGTTCCTCGGTGACCAGCGGCGCCAGTGCGGCGGCCGCTGCCTCGATGTCCGGTCCCACGGGGGCCAGTACGTGGTCGGAGGCGTTGTAGGGCTTCGCGGCGGCGGCCTGGGCCGTGGGCCAGTTGTGGTGCCAGATCATGGTGGCGCCGTGGTCGATGAGCCAGAGGTCCCCGTGCCAGACCAGCATGTTCGGGTTGCGCCACGACCGGTCGACGTTGTTGATCAGGGCGTCGAACCAGACCACGCGCCCGGCCTCGGCCGGGTCCACCCGGTAGGCGAGCGGGTCGAAGCCGATGGAGCCCGGCAGGTAGTCCATGCCGAGGTTGAGTCCGCCGCTGGACTTGAGCAGCTCCTGGACCTCCTGGTCGGGCTCGGCGAGCCCGATGACGGGGTCGAGCTGCATCTGCACCAGCGTGGGGACCCTGAGTCCCAGCCGCTGGGCCAGGCGGCCGCAGATGACCTCGGCGACCAGGGTCTTGCGGCCCTGACCGGCTCCGGTGAATTTCATGACGTACGTTCCGCAGTCGTCGGCCTCGACGATCCCCGGGAGCGAGCCGCCCTCACGCAAAGGCGTGACATAGCGGGTCGCTACGACCTCTTTCAGCACTTCCCCAGGCCACCCATCTCTTCAGCCCTACGATCCGCGGACGACTGCTCCGGAGCGCAGAGGCAGGAATCACGGGTCAACGGCGCTGCGGCGCTGGGAGAATCCGGGGAGTCCCGGCCGGCGAGCCCGTCTCCCCGCGCCCCCGACGTACCCACGGCGGTATCGCGCCCCCGTGCTGCCGGCTTCCGGCTTCCGGCTTCCGGCTTCCGGCTTCCGGCTTCCGGCTTCCGGCTTCCGGCTTGAAGGGAACATGGTAATCGAGAGTGATCGCCGGCGATGAGTCTGCGAGCCGTCGAGCCGGGGTCGTGACGGACTCCGGTCCCCCGGTGCCGGAGAAGGTCAGAGGGCTACGAGGTCCCGGTCCAGGCCGTTGAGCGGACCGCCGCTGTCGAACAGCGGGGCGCCCTGGGCAAGGCTTCCGGTGTCGACGGCCTGGAAGCCGGCGCTGTCGGCGAGATCGGCGACCCTGCGCTTGGCGCCGGCGTCGTCCCCCGCGAGCAGGACGATGCGCCGGCCGCCCTTGACGGCGGGATCCTCGGTGAGGACCTGCGCCAGGTAGGTGTTGAAGCCCTTGACCACGAGGGCGCCGGGGACGAGCGAGGCGACGACCTCGGTGGGCGGGCGGCCCCCGGTGTCGACGATCTCCAGTCCGCCGGCGGTCTCCCGGAGCGGGTTGAGCGGTACCAGCACGGTCCGCCCCCGCCAGGAGGCGACCGAGGCCGCCGCGCTCTCCTTCTGGTCCCACTGGACGGCCAGGACGACGACATCGCCGAAGTCGGCGGCCTCCTGGGCTGTTCCGGCGGTGGCGTTGTCGCCGAGCTCGTCGACGAGCGCGGTCAGTTTCTCCGGGGTGCGCGAGCCGGCCAGCTTGACCTGGTGCCCCGCGCGGGTGAGCACCCCGGCCAGAGCAGAGCCGAGACGACCGGCGCCAATGATTCCGACGTTCATGACTCGACGGTCACACACCTCCGGCGGTCCCACATCCCCGCGCCCCGCCGGCTGAGCCACCCGGGTGCGGCAGTGTCGTCGGCGCCGCACCGGAAATCCGCAGCCGCCCGTCCGACGGCCGCCTCCGGTTCCGTGCGCGGGGCGAGGGGCAGCTGGGCGTCCCCGGCCGGCCCGGCCCGGGCTGCTCGGGACGATGGATCCTCAACCGCCGCTTCCCTCGCCCCCGTCGAAGGGCACCCTCACGGCGGAGAGCCCGTATGCGGCGCACAGGACTTCGGGGGCCGTTGCCCTTTCGCCCGGCCGTCGCGCTCTTGCCCCGCGTGGTCGGCGCGGGACAGCGGGCCGGCGGGCCGGCGGGCCGGCGGTCGGGGTTCAGCCGGTCCCCGGCTGCGCGGTGCGGTCGTCCCCGAGGCGGTCGGAGTCGATGTGCGCGCGTGGTGCGAGCCCCTCGATGAGGACCCGCACCCCCAGATCGAGCCGCTCTTCGGCAGTGCCCGAGCGGAGCTGGCCCGCCGACGCGGCGAGGTGGGGATGACGCACGGGATCCAGTGCGTCCAGCGCCGCGTCGATGTCCGCGGCGGCATGCCGGTGATCCAACGCCTGCTGCAGACGGCCCCCCGCGGCCGGGTCGGGGGCGGACCCGGCCTGTCCGTCGGATCCGGAACTCCCTGGCGGCGTCGGAAGCTCGACCTCGTAGGAAGCCGCACCGATGTACAACGCGATGAGATCGCAGCCCCAGGCGGCCCGCTGCCGCTCCACTCCGCCGGCCAGCAACAGCCCCAGCACGCGATCGAAGAGGTCGAGCCAGGCGGGGCTGGTGGGAATGTGCCCCAGGGAGACCCGGGCGAGCCCGGGGTACTCGCTCAAGGCGCGCACCGCCCCGGCGATGGTCGCCGCCAGCGCCTCCCGCCAGCCCGCGCCGGCCCCCGAGCCGCCGGAGGAGGGAGCTTCGCTCCCCCTGGCCGCGGGGGCGGAGGCCTCGGGCAGGGGGACGGTGGCGACCACGGCATCGAACATGAGCCGCAGCAGTTCCTCCCGCCCGGTCACGTACACGTACAGCGAAGCGGGTCCGGTGTCGAGTCGCGCCGCCACCCGGCGCATCGTGACCGATGTCAGTCCCTCCTCGCGCAGGACTTCCAGTCCCGCCCGTACCACGGACTGCTCGCTGAGCGCTGGCTTGGCGGGAAGGGAACGGGTGCCACGTGCCGGAGAACTCATGGCGGCAGCCTAGCACTTGACAACGAACACTGTTCGCCACGAACGTTGTTCGCCATGACCAACGAACAACGTTCGCCGCAGGTTGCGGCGCCCGCCCCTGCCCAGCCGTCGCAGCCCCACCGCTATCGATGGGCAGTGCTCGCCGTCGTACTCGCCGCCGACGTGATGGACATGCTCGACGCGACCATCACGAGCATCGCCGCTCCTGCGATCGCCGCCGGTCTGGGCGGCGGGCCCGCGCTGAGCCAGTGGCTACAGGCGGCCTACACCCTGCCGTTCGCGGTCCTGCTGATCACGGCGGGGCGGCTCGGAGACCGCTACGGGCGCCACCGCCTGTTCCTGATCGGCACGCTCGGCTTCACCGCGGCCTCGGCCGTGTGCTCCCTGGCCACCACGCCCGGCTGGCTCATCGGCGGGAGGGTGCTCCAGGGTGCTCTGGGCGCACTCCTCCTGCCTCAGGGCTTCGGCATCCTCAAGGAGACCTTCGAGGGGGCTGAACTGGGCCGGGCGCTCGGCTTCTTCGGGCCTGTTCTCGGGTTGTGCGCGGTCGGCGGACCGGTCCTGGGCGGCATGCTCGTCGGGGCGGACCCGCTCGGTACGGGCTGGCGGGCGATCTTCCTGGTGAACCTGCCGGTCGGACTCCTCACCGCAGCCGGCGCGGTGCGCTGGATCCGCCGGTCACCGGCCGACCCCGGGCTGCGCATGGACGTACCCGGGATGCTGCTCACCGCTGCGGCATCGGCCGCGGTGATCTTCCCGCTGGTGCAAGGGGCGGGGTACGGCTGGCCGTGGTGGTGTCCGGGGCTGATGGCCGCGGGTGCCGCGGGCTTCGTCCTCTTCGCCCGGCTCCAGCCTCGACGGCCCTCGCCGCTGGTCCTGCCCAGCCTGCTGCGCAACCGCGGCTACACCGGCGGCCTCCTGGTGGTCACCGCCTTCTACGCCGCCTTCAGCGGTCTCATGCTGGTGCTCTCGCTCTTCCTCCAGGGCCCCCTGGGGCTGTCCCCCCAAGGCGCCGGATACGCCGTCGCGCCGCTCGCCGCGGGCATCGTCCTCACCGCCGGCCCGGGCCAAGCCCTGGCGGAACGCAGCGGACGGCGGGCGATCCAGGCGGGCATCGTCGTGACCGTGTGCGGCCTGGTCCTGCTGGCTGCCCTTGCCGGGCCGGCCTCGTGGGTCACCAGCGGCTGGCGGCTGCTTCCGGCGACCCTGGTGATCGGCATGGGCATGGGACTGGTGATCCCGCCGCTGTTCGACGTGGTTCTCGTCAGCGTCTCGGAGCCGGAGACCGGATCGGCCGCCGGTGTGCTCAACGCCGTGCAGCAGCTTGCCAACTCGGTCGGTGTCGCTCTGCTGGTCACGGTGTGGGCCGCCTGTGGTGACCACGGCCGCACACCGGGCGGGGCGCTGGCCGGGACCGCATGGGCGGCGGCCGCCCTCCTCGCGGTCGCGCTGCTCGCCTCCTACCGGCTCCCCGCCCGGCCCGCACCCCACCCGCGGGCAGCCGCAGACCACTGAGCGCGGCCGCCGCTCCGGGGCTCACGCCGGCGGCGCGCCCGGCTCCGCCCCGGAGGGCTGCACGGTCGGGATGCGCTGGGTGAAGAAGAGTGCGAGGAGCGCGGCGAAGGCCAGGACGGAGAGGGCCGCGCGCAGGCCGTCGACCCTGGCCGCCTCGTTCGCCGCGACCGCGGCGTCGGCCACCTCCGGGCTGACCCCGGCTTCGGCGAGGGCGCTCTGCAACTGGGCGTCCGACAGGAACGGCACGCCGGACGCGAGCCGGACGGTCGCCTGGCTCTTGACGGTGCTCGGGACGGCCGGGCTCTCCTGAACGCTGGTCAGAAAGGAGGAGGTGAGCGTCGCGATCATGATGGATCCGGCGAGTGCCGTGCCGATCGACGAGCCGAGGTTGGTGACGGCGTTCTGGACGCCGCCGACCTCGGCGGACTGCGCCTGCGGCACCGCGGACACGGTGACCGCGCCCAGCTGGGAGGCCAGTGCGCCCATGCCGAACCCGATCAGCAGCAGGGGGAGGGTGACCACCTCCGCTCCGGCGTCCGTGTCGAGCGCGCCGAGCAGGATCACCGCGCCCGCGAGCAGGGCGAGGGTCCCGAGTCGGACCACGCGACGCGGCGAGACGTCCGGGAGGAAGCGCGGGATCAGCGTCGCCGCGGCCAGCAGGGTGAGCGACAGCGGCAGCAGCCGGACGCCGGTGGCCAGCGCTGACAGGCCGAGCGCGACGGACAGGTAGAGCGGGACGACGAAGAAGACACCCATCATCACGAGGTACTGGAAGAAGAACATGGTCAGCCCGCCGGTGAGCTGCTTGTTCTGCAGCATGACCGGGTCGACGAGCGGCTCCTGGCGCCGCTTGACCAGACGGCCCTCCCAGCGGAGGAAGAGCCAGACCAGGAACAGGCCCAGCAGCATGAGCCACAGGGTCAGGGAGATCCCGAACAGCCCGGGTCCGCCGTCGGTCGGCCGGAACCAGCCCCACTCGTCCGATCGGAGCACCCCGTAGACGAAGGTCCCGAGGCCCAGCGCCGACAGGACGACCCCGACGAGGTCGATGCGCGGGCGTTCCTCGCTCACGGCGTCCACGACGGGGCGGGCGAGCACGAGGATGCCGATCACCATGAGCACCTCACCGGCGAAGACCCACCGCCAGGAGAAGTAGCTCGTGGCGATCCCGCCGATCAGGGGACCGAGCGCGATGGCGATGGCGCCGGCCGCCGCGACGAGCCCGTAGGCGGCGGGACGGCGTTCCACGGGGAAGTTCCCGGCGACCAGCGCCACGATCGCCGGCAGGATGAGGGCCGCCCCGACGCCCTCCAGGAAGGACCATCCGAGCAGCAGCACGGTCAGGTTCGGTGCGACGGACGTGACGAGTGAGCCGCAGCCGTAGATGACGCAGCCGATCAGGAAGGCGCGTTTGCGGCCGATCAGCACCCCGACCTTGCCGCCGGGGATCATGAGCATGGCCATCACGAGGGTGTAGGCCGTGATGGCGCCCTGGATGCCGGTCACCGTCGTACCGAGGTCCCCGGCGACCGTGGCGATGGAGACGTTCATGACGGAGCTGTCCAGCGCCATCAGGAACTGGCCCGCGGCCAGTGTCGTCAGGACGAGTCGCCCCTTCGACGGGTTTCCTGTCGCCGTCCCTGCCCTGGATGCCATGGGGGCATGCTTCCAGCCGGCCGCGGGGGTGGCGCGACGACCCGCCCGGGAGTCAGCCGGACGGGCAGTCGGCCACCGGGGCGTCGGGGCGCGGAGCCGGCGTGCGGCGGAGGGCCGGGGTACGGCGGCGGCCCGGGCCCGGGCCGCGCGGCCGCACGCCCCTGCCGGAGACGCCCCTGCGTACCGCACCCACTCCGTGCGGTGACCCGCCGGGCGCCCTCGCGCGCCCGGCGGGCGGCAGACCTAGAGTTGAGGACGAGGCTGCGTGCCGGGACTCGGGGCGGCCGCTCCCTCGGCCCCAGCCACCGCGCCCGGCGCGACAACACCCCAGGAGGGCATGCGACATGTCCACTGCATCTGACACCCCGGTTCTGGACACCCTCGCCGCCATGACCGGCGATTCGCTGGAGCGCTGCGGGATGGACCCGAGCATGCTGCTCCTCGTCCGGATCGCGGCCCTCGCCGCCTCGGACGCCCCGCCGATCTCCTACGTCGCGCACATCGACCCCGCCCTCAAGGCCGGGCTGACGGCCGAGCAGTTGCAGGACGTCCTGGTCGCCATCGCCCCGATCGTCGGCACCGCCCGCGTGATGACGGCGGCGGGCAACATCACCAGGGCGCTCGGTGTGGCCATAGCCGTCGCCGAGGCGGAGGCCGAGGCGCAGATGGACGGTATGGGCTGAGCCGGAGCGGCCAGCGGTCGTACGCAGGACCCCGGAGACCCGGCCCGGCCGATTCCCCGGGGTGCGGGCGGGGCCGGCCGCACCCGGTATCCCAGCGACCGTGTCCGACCGCCGGCGGTGTCGGGCGGTCCGCGGCACCGGCAGCCGGTCACGCGGACGGGCAGACCGGTCCGGCCAGGCAGTCAGGAGAGCCCCATGTCCCGGAACGCGATCACCGCGATGCGCGCGGTGCCCGGTGCCACGCCCGAGGAGCGCAGCGCGATGGGCAGGGACGCCCGTCGCCGCTGCCCCCGGTCGGGGCACGCCGTGTACCAGCCGCGTCGGGACCGGCCCGACCCCTTGGCAATCCTGGAGGCGCAGTCCGCGACGCGGGTGCCGGAGCTGGTCCCGATCCGCTACGCCCGGATGACGGAGTCTCCGTTCCGTTTCTACCGGGGAGCCGCCGCCATCATGGCGTCCGACCTGGCCGGCAGCCCGGACTCGGGCATCTCGGTGCAGCTCTGCGGGGACGCGCACCTGCTGAACTTCCGGCTGCTGGCCTCCCCGGAGCGGCGGCTGATGTTCGACATCAACGACTTCGACGAGACGCTGCCCGGCCCTTGGGAGTGGGACGTCAAGCGGCTTTCCGCGAGTCTTGTCATCGCCGCCCGGGCGAACGGCTTCGACGAGGCCGAGCGCGCCCGCATCGTGAACTCCGCGGTGCGCTCGTACCGCGAGGCCATGTCCGGCTTCGCCGGGATGGGCAATCTCGGCGTCTGGTACTCGAAGATCGACGCGGAGGGTCTTCAGGCCCTCGTCGACGAACAGCTCGACAAGCGGGGCCGCAAGAAGCTGGCCACGGCGATGGGGAAGGCACGGTCGCGGGACAACCTGCAGGTCTTCGACAAGCTCACCGAGGTGGTCGACGGCCGGCCGAGGATCGCGGCGGACCCCCCGCTGTTGGTGCCGCTCGCCGACCTGCTGCCGGATTCCGAGCGGGACGAGCTCGTGGACCGGCTGGGCCGGCTGGTCGGCCAGTACGGCCGCACGCTGGAGAGCAACCGGCGGGCGCTGTTGGAGGACTACAGCCTGGTGGACGTCGCCCGCAAGGTGGTCGGCGTCGGTAGCGTCGGCACCCGGTGCTGGATCCTGCTCCTGCTCGGCAGGGACGGTCGCGACCCGCTGTTCCTCCAGGCCAAGGAGGCCGACACCTCCGTGCTCGCCGACCACGTCGGTGCCAGCCTGTACCGGAACCAGGGGGAACGCGTGGTCTCGGGGCAGCGCTTGATGCAGGCGGCGAGCGACATCTTCCTGGGATGGGAGCGGGTGGACGGGATCGACGGCAGGAAACGGGACTTCTACGTGCGACAACTGCGCGACTGGAAGGGCATCGCGATGCCGGAGACGATGTCGCCCGCGCAGTTGGAGACCTTCGGAAACGCCTGCGGGATGACCCTGGCGCGCGCCCACGCGCGGTCCGGCGACCGGGTGGCGATCGCCGCGTACCTGGGCCGGGGCGATGTCTTCGACCGGGCGCTCGCCGAGTTCGCCGAGGCGTACGCCGACCAGAACGAGCGTGATCACCAGGCCCTGGTCGACGCGGTGCGGGCGGGCCGCCTGCCCGCCGAGGTGCTCCCGGCCGCCTGACCTGCGCGGCCGGTCGCCCGGGCCCGTCCGACGCTTGGGGCCTTGGGGACCTAGCGGCCCTTGGGGAGCGGTCGCGGCCGGACGGCGCCGCCTGCCGCGGCGCCGTCGGGCGGGGTGTACCGGATCAGAAGGCGAAGACCGCGCCGTCGTTCAGGGTCGCCGCCATGGTGCAGGAGTTGGCGAAAGTGTGGTCCCAGGCCACGCGGCGGCCCTCCCACACACCGACCGCGGACACGGTGACGGGGGCGTAGTGCATCGGGCACGCCCGGTCCTCGTCCGGCGTGGACAGCAGCGGCTCGAAGGTGCCGCCGGTGGACCTGAGGGCCGCGCACGCGGCTTCGGGGTCGGGGTGCGTCCCCTGGGCACCGGGGGCGCAGCTGACCGTGGTGGCGCGGACGACGGTGGACGCGGTGACACCGTCCCCCTGGGCGACGCTGAGGACCAGGGCGGAGGGGGCGTACAGGCTCTCGGGCTGAGCCTGCGCGATGCCGGCGGCACCGGCCAGACAGAGGAGCGCGGCGGCGGAGACGGCGGCGGAGCGACGGTAACGCACGGGACAACTCTCTTTCGATTCAATGGTTGAACGCGATGATTACTTTCGGTATCGCGTTCCGTCGCCGCAAAGCCTCGCCGACTCCAAGGCGCACCGCATCTCGATGACCGCTTTACGGACACCTCGTTCGCATAACGGATATCGCATGGCCATTCGAGCAGCTCAGACGGGGTGCCATCGAACCGTCACTCCGTGTGACCACGGACGGCCCGGGACGGTGACGTGCACCGTTGCGGACGCCGCACCGCTCCGGGGCGGCCCCGGTTCACCGGACGGCCACCCAGCTTGTCCGGATGCAGGCGCTCAGGAGCGGCTCGCGGGGGCCCATTCGCCCAGCAGGGCCTCGGTCGTGGTGATGTCCGCCACCAGCGCGAGCGAGTTGCGGATCACCTCGGCGGTGCAGGAAGCGGGCACGCCGGCGATGGCGTCGGCCGGGACCACGACCCGATAGCCGAGGTTCACGGCGTCGAAGACCGTGTTCGGAACGGCGATGTTGGAGGAGACCCCCGTCACGACGAGGGTGCGGACCCCGAGATTGCGCAGGAGCGCGTCCAGGTCCGTACCGGCCATGGGCGAGAGCCCGTGCAGCCGCCGCACCACGAGGTCCCGCTCGGCCACCGCGATGGGCGCGGCCACCTCCACCGCACGACTCCCGGTCAACTGCCGCACGGGCAGCCTTCCGGCAGCCCGGAAGAGCCGCGCGTTGGCGCTGGCCCCCCGTCCGTCCGGCCGCCGTTCGGCGATCGCGTGCAGCACCTGCACGCCCGCCCCGCGCGCGGCGTCGACCAGTGCGGCCACCCGCTCCAGCATCCCGGAGTCCCGGGCCTCCCTGGCGAGTTCGGGCAGCGCGCTCCCTTCACCCACGACGCCGTTCTGACACTCGACGGTGAGCAGCGCGGTCGTGGCGGGGTCGAGATCCGGCATGACTCCCCCTGGCGTGGCGTCGGAAGAGCCCTCATGATTCCTGACACACAGTCAGATGGGAAGGGGCGCGTGGCCGATGGACGGGACTCAGCGGCGGGGCCGCCGCATCATGATGAGCGAGGCGGAAGTCGACGCCTTTCTGCGGGAGCAGCGGACCTGCCGGGTGGCGACGGTCTCGCCCGGCGGCCGCCCGCACGTGGGCGCCCTGTGGTTCGCGTGGGACGGCAGCTCGCTGTGGCTGTACTCGATCACCCGCAGCCGCCGCTGGGCGGACCTGCGTGAGGACCCTCGGATTTCGGTGGTCGTGGACGCGGGCGAGTCGTACGACGAGCTGCGCGGGGTCGAACTGTCCGGCAGCGCGGTCTTCGTGGGCGAGGCCCCGCGCACGGGCGAGCCCTGCCCCGAACTGACGGAGCCCGAGCGAATCTTCCCCGTCAAGAACTTCGGGATCGCGCAGATGCCGCACGACGGCCGGCACGCGTGGATCCGCCTGACTCCGGACACGGTCGTCTCCTGGGACTTCCGCAAGATCTGACAGCCCGCCACGCACCCGCGGCAGGCGCGGCGGGCACCTGGCGCGGGCGCCGCGGAGCAGGCGGGGCCGTCACGACACGCCCTGCGCCGGCTGGAGCTCGGCCGCCGTCGTCCGCAGGGCATCGACCGCAGCACGGATGGAAGGCCGGCGGTCGGCGTCCGCACGCCAGACGGCGTACACGTGGCGGCGTACGGCGTCGCAGACGGGAAGCAGCCGCACGCCCGGCGGCACCGGGCCGCGGCCCAGCTTCGGCGCGACGCACACCCCGAGTCCGGCCTCGACGAAGGCCAGCTGGGTGTGGTGCTCCTCGGCGATGTGCGCGATGCGCGGCTCGATTCCGGTGCCGCGCAGGGTGAAGACCAGCCACTCGTGGCAGAACTGACCCTCGTTCCAGGAGATCCACTCGTCGTCGGCGAACTCGGCGAGCGAAATGGCGCTCCGGTCGGCCAGCCGGTGACCGGCCGGGACCGCGATATCGACGGAGTCGTCCAGCAGGTGGGTACGGGTGAGCTCCGCGGGCACCGGCATGCGCTTGTTGTGCCAGTCGATCGCGAGCGCCATGTCGAGGTCGCCGCGCACGACGGCCGTCATGCTCTCCTCGGGCTCCTGCTCGCACACCCGGATCCGCAGGTCCGGATGGCCGGCGCGCAGTGCGGTGAGGGCCTGGGGCAGCAGCCCGCGCATGGCGGTGGGGAAGGCGCCGATGCGCAGCTCGCCGACGGCACGACCGCGCTGGGCCTCGACATCGGCCTGGGCCTGCTCCACCTGGGAGATGATCCGGGCCGCGTGGTCGGCGAGGAGCCGTCCGGCGTCGGTGAGCCGGACTCCGCGGCCGTTCTTCGCCAGCAGCGGCTGTCCTACCTCGCGCTCCAGCTTGGCCATCTGCTGGGACACGGCGGAGGTGGTGACGTGGAGTCCATCGGCCGCGCCGCTGACCGAGCCGTGTCGGGCGAGGGCGTCGAGGGTGCGAAGGCGCTCCAGGTTCAACATGTAAGCGATGCTACGTCGTCACTCGGAGAAAATCTCGATTGTCCTACGAAGTTGATGCCAGCACAGTAAGGGGCATGAGCGCACCCGCCGCCCCTCGGCCGGCCCCTGAACCCCCTGCACCGGCCTCCGCCACTGCCTCCACCACGGCCACAGCCGCCTCCCCCACCACCGCCCCCCGCCGGCGCGGGCTCCTCGACTGGCGCGTGCGGTTCGCCCTCCTCTCGGTGGTCTGGGGCTTCAGCTTCCTGCTGATCAAGGTGGGCACCGAGGCGTACGCGCCCTTCCAGGTGGCGCTGGGCCGGGTCCTGTTCGGTGCGGTCGCGCTGCTGGCCGTGCTGCTGGTCCGCCGCGAGCCGCTGCCCCGGGGCCTGCGTACCTGGGGCCACCTCACCGTCGCGGCGCTCCTGCTCAACACCGCGCCGTTCTCGCTCTTCGCGTACGCGGAGCTGAGCATCCCCTCCAGCCTGGCCGGCATCTGCAACGCCACGTCCCCGCTGTGGGGCATGGCGCTGTCGCTGGTCGCCCTCTCCGAGGACCGCCCGACGCGCCGCCGCTTCGCCGGCCTGGGCCTCGGCTTCCTCGGTGTGCTGACCGTACTCGGCGCCTGGCACGGCTTCTCCGGCGTCGATGCCAGGGGCACGGCGTTCGCCCTGCTGGCCTCGTTCTGCTACCCCATCGGCTGGATCTACGTCCGCCGCACGCTGGCCGGCACCCCGGGCTCCCCCGTGGCCCTCACCGGCGGGCAGCTCCTGCTCTCCACCCTCCAGCTCACGCTGGTCAGTGCCCTGTTCACCGCGGCCCCGGCCTCGTTCCCGCTCTGGCCGACCCTGTCGGTGATCGCGCTGGGCGCCCTGGGCACCGGCATGGCCCTGCAGATGCAGTACGGCCTGGTGACGGAGGTCGGCCCGACCACCGCCCAGATGGTCACCTACTTCATCCCGGTCATCGCCACCACGGCCGGCGTGCTGGTCCTCGGCGAGCAACTGCACTGGAACACCCCGGTCGGCGCCGCGATCGTCCTGGCGGGCGCCGCCCTCACCCAGACCCACCCCACCCGCCGCACGCAGGCCCGACCCCGCCTGCTACTCTCCGGCCGATCTTCATACCTCCGAGGAGACACCTCTTGAGCCTGGCCGTCGTCCTGCTGTTCATCGGGCCCGCCGCCCTCCTCGCGGGCGCCTGGGTGTCACTGAACATCCGCGGCGCCGCCGACGCCCTGGCACGCCGATCGGCCGCCAACACCGAGCTCGCCCTGCACACGCGTGGCGATCTCGGCCCGGCGCAGCGGATCGCGTCCGCCACGTACTACCGGTTCCTGGCCTCGGTGACCGCGCTGTGCGGCCTCGTCTTCACCCTGGGCGGTCTGCTCGAGGCGCTCTGACCCACGCGCCCCGGTGGTCCTGTCGGCAGGACCACCGGGGCGACGGGAACCGGCCTGACGGGCGCGCCGCGGCCGCCCGGGGTCCGTGCTCAGTCGTTGCGCCCGCCCGGCACGCCGGGGCGGACCGCCGCGACCACCGCGTCGGCCAGCGCCGGGACTTCGGCCACGTCGAGCCCGGACACCGTCAGGCGCACTCCCGGCCCCGCCTCGACGCGGAAGGCGGCCCCCGGGGCCACCCCCCATCCCGCGGCGAGCAGCCTGGCAACGACCACCGTCTCGTCGGCCACCGGCACCCACACGTTCAGCCCGCTGCGCCCGTGCGCCCGCACCCCCCGCTCCCACAGGGCCTCGACCAGGGCGTCCCGCCGCTCCGCGTAGGCCCGCGCGACCGCGGCCCGGTCCACGGCGTGCGAGGTCCACAGCTCCACCACCGCGTACTGCAGCAGCCGACTCACCCACCCGGGGCCCAGCCGCTGGCGCCCCCGCACCCGGTCCAGGGTCACCTCGTCCCCGGTCAGCACCGCGAGCCGCAGGTCGGGCCCGTAGGCCTTGGCGGTGGAGCGGATCACCGCCCAGTGCCGGGTCACCCCACCCAGCGGGTGCACCGGCAGATCGACAATGCCGTGCCCGTGATCGTCCTCGATCAGCAGCACTCCCGGATACCGCGCGAGCAGCTCCCGCAACTCTGCCGCCCGTTCCCCGCTCACGGCCGCGCCCGTCGGGTTCTGCGCACGGGAGGTCACCACCAGCGCCCGCGCCCCGGCCGCAAGGGCCCGGGCCGCCGCGTCGACGCGGGGCCCGTCGTCGTCCACGGCCACCGGCAGCAGCCGCATCCCGAGGGCGGGAACCAGGTCCAGCACGGCGCCCCAACCCGGATCCTCGACCGCCACCGCGTCCCCGGGCCTCAGGTGGGCGGCCAGGACCCGTTCGATGGCGTCCAGCGCGCCCGAGGTCACCGCGACCGGCCCGGGCGGCACCGCGTCCGCGTCGAAGTCGGCTCGGGCGATCCGCGCCAGGTCCGGCGCGACGGGGTCCGCGCCGTACAGCGTCGGTGTCCGCCCGTGGCGGCGGGCGGCGGCCGCCAGCGCCCCGTCCAGCGCGGGGAGCAGGGACACGTCGGGGTTGCCCTGCGCGACGTCCCGCACCCCCGCCGGGAGCACCATCCTCAGCGCGTCCCGCGGGGTGCTCGACGGGCGGGAGCGCACCCGGCTCCCCCGCCGCCCGGCCGTTTCGATGACCCCGCGTTCGCGCAGTGTCCGGTAGGCGGCCGCCACGGTGTTGGGGTTGACGCCCAGCACCCCCGCCAGCTCCCGCATCGGCGGCAGCGGGGATCCGGGGGGCAGCTCGCCCGAAGCCACGCCCGCCTCGACACTGGCGGCGATATCAGATGTACGACGCCCGGTGATCCGATATTCTCCTAGCACAAATCACATTATGCACTAGTGCAATGGAGTCCGCGCCATGACCGCCACGCCTGCCGCGCAGCCGACGGAGAGCACCGGGACGCCCGGTGCGTACGAGCCCACCGACCGCACCGTCCCCACCCGCTCCCGCGACCGGGCCCGCTACGACCGCGAGACGGTGCACTCGATACTCGACGAGGCCTACATCTGCCACCTCGGCTACGTCCGCGACGGCGCGCCGGTGGTGCTGCCGACCCTGTTCGCCCGGGTCGGGGAGTCGCTCTACCTGCACGGCTCCACCGGTTCCCGCCCGCTGCTGGCGGCCGGCCGGACCGACCCGGGGCTGCCCGTCTGCGTCACCGTCACCCACGTCGACGGCCTGGTGCTGGCCCGCTCGGCCTTCCACCACTCGCTCAACTACCGCTCGGTGGTCGTCCACGGAACCGCCCGCCAGGTGACGGACGAGGCAGAGTGCCGAACGGCACTGAACGCCATGATCGACGCCGTCGCCCCGGGCCGTTCCGGGGACGTGCGCCCGGCCGACGCCAAGGAGCTCGCCGCCACCGCGGTGATCCGGGTGGACCTGGACGAGGTGTCCGCGAAGCTCCGCACGGGATCGTCGAACGACGACGCCGAGGACCTGGGCCTGCCGTACTGGGCGGGCGTGGTCCCGGTCGGCGCGACCTACGGGACGCCCGTGCCCGCCCCGGACCTGGCCCCCGGCATCGCCGTCCCGGACTATCTCACCGCGCTCTGAGGAGCCGGCCGCACGGCGGCGGGTCCGGCGGGCCCGCCCGCCGGACGGCGGGACTCCGCCACGATCAACGCGCCGACCGCCGCCAGCAGCAGTGCGGTGCCCAGCACGACGGCGCCGGTCAGTCGCTCCCCGAGGACGAGGACGGCGATCGCCGCCGCGCTGACCGGTTCGATCAGCATGATCACTGACACGGTCGCGGCACGGACGGCGGCGGCACCCGTGAAGTAGAGCGCGTACGCCAGCGCCGTCGGCACGGTGGCGACGTACAGCAGTAGCCACAGCACCCGCCCCAGGTCCGCGGTGTGCGGCAGCAGCCCCTCGGCGGCGGCGAGCGGGAGCAGGCACACCGCGCCCACCGCGACGGACCAGGCCGTGGTCACCAGCGGGTCCCCGGCCGCACCGCGGCGCCCGAGCCGGCGGGCCCGCAGGGTCATCGCGGCGTACCCGGCGGCCGACACGAGCGCCCACCCGACACCCCGCGGGCGCACCTCGGCGCCGCCGCCGCCCAGGACCAGGACGGCGAGTCCGGCGAGCGCCCCCACGACGGCGACCGTGCCGCCGCGGCCCAGACGCTCACCCATCCAGGAGCGGGCGCCGAGCGCGATGAGCACGGGCCCGGCGCCGAGGGTGACCACGGTGCCGACAGCCAACCCGGTCTCGCGCACGGCGGCGAAGTAGGCGGCCTGGAAAAGGGTGAACAGCAGCCCGGTCACGACGAGTGAGCCCACCGAGGGCTCGCCCGCGGACGGCCGGGCCCGCCCTCGCCCGGGGCGCGCCCGGCGCAGGGCGAGCACTCCGAGCAGGACAACGAGCCCGCCCGCGCACCGCCAGAACGACAGGGCGAGCGGACCGAGGTCACTGGCCAGGAAGAGGAGGGAGGCGGCTGCCCCGGCGGTGCCCCAGGCGGCTCCGGCGATGACGAGGTACAGCAGACTGCGCCCGGCGGCGGGCGAGTGGTTCGACACGTGTGTTCTCCGCGCGTGCGTGAAGGATGAGTGGTTCGGGTCATCGCTTCGCGGGCAGCACCGACCCGCCCGGATGCTCCCCGGGCCGGGCCGTCATCGTGGAGGCGCCGCCCGCTAGAACGCGGGAGGCGGAAGCACGGTCGCATGCATGGGCGTCAGCCTAGGCTCTCGTGGGTTCCCGGTCCACCGGGTGCGGTTCGGCGACGGGCTGCGGGGCCGGTCGGGAGGACTGCGCGATGAAGGCGCCGCCCAGCACCAGGGCGCCACCGACGATCTGCCAGGTCGACAGGTGCTCGCCGAGCAGGACCCAGGCCAGCACGGTGGCCACCACGGCCTCCAGGAAGGCCACCACACCCGCGATCTGGGGAGAGAGCCTGCGGACCGAGACCACTCCGGTCACGTACGCGAAGACGGTCGCGACGAGCACGACCCAGCCGAGCAACGCAGGCGCCGGCACCATCGTCCCGCCGACGGACGCCTCCCCGCCCAGCACCTGCCAGTCGATCTCCCACGGTCGGGCGATCACCGTCATCACCAGGGCGCCGACGAGCATGCCGTAGGCGATCACTCCGAGCGGGTCGGGAGCGTCCTCGCCGTCGGAGCCCTGGTCGGCGAAGACGAAGTAGAACGCCTGGCAGCAGGCGGCGGCGAGGCCGAAGAGCACGCCGAGCAGATCCAGGCTCAGCCCGGCCCAGATCTCCACCACGCAGGCCAGGCCGACGACGGCCACGGCCGCGCCGGCGGCGGCCCCGCGGGTCACGGGCCTGCGCTGGACGAAGCGGATGTAACCGAGCAGCAGCGCCGGCCCCAGGTACTCCAGCAGGAGGGCCACCCCCACCGGGATACGGGACAGGGAGGCGAAGTAGAAGGCCTGCACGCCCGCGACGGCGACCAGGCCGAAGCCCGCGAGCAGTGCGGGCCTGCGCCGGAGGAGGTTGCGGTGGCGCCAAGCCAGCGGGGACAGCACGAGCGCCGCGCCGGCCACTCTGAGCCACACCATGTGGAGGGGGTCCAGACCCGCCTCTATCAGCGGCTTCGCAGCCACTCCGGAACCGCCGAACGCACACGCCGAGACGAGGGCGAGGCCCAGTCCGGCGTTCTTCCCTGACGCTTGCATCCGGTCATCATGACAGGGCGGGTCAGGAGCGTCACTGCCGTGACACCTGTTGAGACAGAGCTGAGATCACAACCGCCGGATTCCGGCGGATCCGACACATCTGACGGTTCGTCAGTATTGAATGTTCCGGTCGCCGAGGTTACCTTCCGCGCACGTACCCGACGAGAAGGGGTGGCCGCATGGCCGAAGTCACCGCGGAATCACGCATCGAGGCGTCCGCCGCGAAGCTCTGGTCCCAGCTGACGGACTGGGACGCGTACGGACAGTGGAGCATGACCCACACCGACTTCCCGCAGGGCGGTCCGCAGACACTGGCCGTCGGATCCACCTTCGCCGAGAACATGAAGATGATGGGCTTCCCGGCCGAAGTCCTCTGGACCGTCTCCGAGCTGGAGTACCAGCGCCTCTTCGCCATCACCGGCAAGGGCCCGATGGGCGTCGCCGTCCTGACCCGCTACACCCTGACCCCGGACGGCGGAGCCACCACGGTGCGCATCGACGGCGAGTTCACCGGTGCCGCCGTCTCCCTGATGGCGGGCAAGCTGAAGGACTCGGCCACCGCCGCCCTGAACGAGTCGCTGCGCAAGCTCGCCGGCCTGGTCGCCTGACCCCACGCCCACATCGCCCCGCTCCCGCCCGCCCGCATGCCGCCGTACGCACGCGGGCGGGCGCACTCAGTGCTCGTCGGCCAGGATGAGGTAGAGCTTCCTGCGGGCGTCACCCAGCACCGCGAGCGCCTTCTCCCGCTGCTCGGGCGTGCCGGTCCTGAAGACCTGTCCGAAGGCCTCCATCACGCCCGCTCCGGCCTGCCGGACCTCGTGCATCGCCTCGAAATCGAAGCCCCGCCCCGCGTCCTCCCACGGCGCGTCCGGCCCCGACTCGGCGTCGGCGCGACCGGCCTCGGTGAGCGTGTCACCGCGCCGAGCTCTCCCCCGCGACCCCCCGCGACCGCCGAAGGGGCCCGCACCGAAGGGCGGCCCGAACGGGCCGAAGGCCGCACGGAATCCCTGGAAACCCTCCCGACGGTCCGGCCCGCAGTGGCCGTGCTCGTGCCCGTGCTGGTGTCCGGGTACACGCATGCCTGGACCCAGTTGCCGTCGCCGCGGTGGTCGCGTACCCAACGGATACCGCAGACGTGCTGTGGGAGGCTCGGCGTCTGTCCGCCGAGCAGGCACGACACATCTCCGAGCGTGCACGCTCCACGCGTGGGGACTCCCGCGACGCGCACCTCATGGAAATGCCCGGACTCTGAGACCTGCTGACCAGCTTGCCCGGTGAGTTTGATCAGGCTCACGGCCCCGCCCCTCCTCGTTAGGCTCAGTCCCCATGACCCGCACCAACAGCGCAGACAAGCGCCGCTTCCTCGTCCTGCACGACTACGGCATGGGCGGTGCGTGGTGGTGGGTCCATGCACGGTCTGCGCAGGACGTCCTCGAAACGTTCGCCTGGGTCGAGGTCATCACCGACCTGGAGGCGGTGGCCCGGTTCGAACACGACGGGCTGGAGGAGGTCGATATCGACGCTCCTGTGATGCCTCCCGGACTGGACGGCCTACGTGCCGAGCGCGACGCGCAGCGTGAGCGTGAGGGTTTCGGCGCGCTCGCGGACAGGGACATCGTGTACCTGCGGCGCCGCTGGGACGAGGAAGACGATGAACCAGTCGTCTATCTGATGGAAGTGGGGTCCGACGGACGCCGGATTCGCCAGGTGGAGCTCGCCGAGGACGGAACCGCGCTGCGTAGTGGCCCCGACAACTGGCCCTTCAACCCGCCGATCGTGGACCTCTTCGATCCCGCACTGGTGGGCCAGGAGATCAGCCGGCGCGAGTTCGAGGACCAGTGGATACACGCCCACCAGGTAGAACCGGACGCGTAGACGCGGGCCCCGGCCGGTCAAACCGTCGTGCAACCGCTCGAGATCACCCTGTCCCAGGTCTGCCAAGGCGGAGGGCTCGGAAAGGCTCGGCGCCCCGAGCAACAGGCCACCTGACGTGCAGAGACCCATCTCAACTGTCACAAACCGGCCGGTGGTCCAACTTCGATGGCAACTGCTCCAGCTTCGCTGTCACAGGACAGCCGAGCAGCCCGGGTGGGAGACCAGTCATCCCGGATTGGCCTTTGTCGACCATCGGGGAACCGTCCTAACGTCGGCCCATGCGCATCCGAATCGTCGACGCCTTCACCGACCGCCCCTTCCACGGCAACCCCGCCGGAGTCCTGCTCCTCGACGAGGGCGGCTTCCCCCCGGACGCCTGGCTCCAGCAGGTGGCCTCCGAGGTGAACCTCTCCGAGACCGCCTTCGCCCACCCGCTGCCGCCCGGTGGGGACGCCGACTGGGCGTTGCGGTGGTTCACCCCGGCCGCCGAGGTCGACATGTGCGGCCACGCCACCCTCGCCACCGCGCACGTACTGGCCACCGGCGGACTCGCCGGGGGACTGATCCGCTTCTCCGCCCGATGCGGAGCCCTCACCGCCGAGACCGCCGCGGACGGCACGATCACGATGGACTTCCCGACGTCGTCGCTGACCGCGGTCCCGACGCCGCCCGCCGTGGCGCACGCACTCGGCGGCGCACCGGTCCTCTCCGTCCACGACACCGCCGCGCACGTCGGCGACCTCCTCGTCGAGCTTGCCGACGAGAAGACCGTCCGCGAGCTGGAGCCGGACCACGCCGCCCTGCGCGCCTTCGCCAAGCGGGGTGTGATCGTCACCGCCGCCGCCGAGGACCCCTCCCGCGGGTACGACTTCGTCTCCCGGGGCTTCTTCCCGGCCTTCGGGATCGACGAGGACCCGGTCACGGGCAGCGCCCACACCGCACTCGCCCCGTTCTGGGCGCGGCGCCTGGGCCGCACCGGGCTGACCGGCCTCCAGGGCGGAGCCCGACAGGGGCTTGTTCGGGTGACTCTCGCAGGCGACCGCACCCTGCTGACCGGCCACGCGGTCACGGTCCTGGACGGGGAGCTCCTCATCGCCCCGTGACCGCCCCGGGAAGCGGCACGGACACGGGCCGTGGGTCACGGCCCGCGGGGCGGGTCATCCGGAGGACCCGCCGGATGACCCGCCCCGCTCCGCGTCCGCCGGCTTCGCACCCGCGCCCGCCTCCGGGCGCACCCTGGCGCCGGCTTTCGCGCGCGTCGCGTCGCGCCGCTTGCGCTCGGTCTCCGCCCAGGCACCCGAGTCGATGCGCTTGCGGTAGACCTGCCCCGGCTCGGCCGCGCCCAGATGCACCGTCCACAGCCACAGGACGGCCGACACCACGAAGAGGACCAACGCCGTGAGGAGGTAGGAGCCGACCTGCTCGGACTCCGGGACACCCTCCTCGTACAGGAAGCCCGGCACACCCGAGACGAGCGCGTTCACCCACCACGCGAGCGCCAGGTTGAACAGGGCGAGGCAGATCCAGTAGGCGACGCGCATGCTCCGGGCCGGTCCCGCCAGTTCGCCCAGCAGCAACAGGCGCCGCAGCGACACCGGCCCGGAACGGCGGCGCCCGCCCGCTTCGGCCTGGGCACGCCGCACCGACGCGTAGCAGTCGTCCAGCCAGCGCCCCGGCTCCGGCTCGGGATCGGGGCCGTCCGACGGGGCCAGTTGCTTGGCCTGGATCCAGCCGGTGATGAACTGGATCTCCA
Organism: Streptomyces sp. NPDC058880; assembly: GCF_042742535.1. Lineage (NCBI taxonomy): Bacteria > Bacillati > Actinomycetota > Actinomycetes > Kitasatosporales > Streptomycetaceae > Streptomyces > Streptomyces sp. NPDC058880. Next base: position 4,289 of record NZ_JBHYMC010000015.1, on the reverse strand, counting down.
GCTGGGCCTTCTCCAGCCGTCTGCGGTACTTGTGGTCGGCGCTGCGCGCCTCGCGGCGGTCCCGGATGAGGAGGCTGGCCCCGCCGACGAGGCCACTGATCACGGGCACGAGGAACGGGGCGAACGACACCAGCGAGTCCATGACAGCCACCGCACGCGCCTCCTCACTCCCCCAGCGTCGCACCGTCGCGGCCGGGGGCCCCGCCCTGCGGGGCCGATCGGGTGCGGCGCCGTGTCACGGCGTCGGCAGCCAGCCCACCTTCCCCGCGAGCAGGGCGTACCCGCCGAAGGCCACGATGTCGAGGAGCGCGTGCGCGGCGACCAGCGGCCCGATCCGCCCCCAGCGGCGGTAGGCCAGCACGAACACGACGCCCATCACCACGTTGCCGATGAAGCCGCCGATGCCCTGGTAGAGGTGGTAGGAGCCGCGCAGCAATGAGCTGGCGGCCAGCGCCGCCAGCGGAGTCCAGCCGAGCCGCCCGAGCCGGCGCAGCAGGTAGCCCAGGACGATGACCTCTTCCACCACCGCATTCTGGATCGCCGAGAGGATCAGGACGGGAAACTTCCACCACACGTCGGGGAGTGCCTCCGGCACCACCGTGAGGTTGAAGCCGGCCCCCCGCGCTCCCAGGTAGAAGGCCAGACCCGCGCTTCCGATGCCGGCCGCGACGAGCGCGCCGCGGCCCAGGTCCCCCAGCGGCCGCGTCCGGTCGAAGCCGAGCACCCGCAGCCCGGGCGCGCCCTCCCTGGTCAGCAGGTGCGCCACCAGCAGTACGGGGACCAGCGCGCTCGCGATCCCGAACAGCTGCCAGGCCAGGTCCAGCCACGGCCGACCGGGCGCGTAGGAGCCGTTGAGCGTCGCGGCCTGGTCCTTCAGACCGCCCGGCTTGGTCAGCGAACCGATGAAACTGATCAGCGCCGAGACCCCGCTGGCGCCCAGCGAAAGCGCCAGGACGAGCAGGGTCTCGGTACGCAGGAGGTCCCGCCGCCCGTCCTCGCCCAGCTCCACGAACACCGGCTCCGGCTCCGCCCGCACGCCCGACTCCCGTCCTGCCGTCCCGTTGTGATGCCCCCATACTGCCCCGTCGGTCGGGCGGGGGGATCACCGAGGGCGGGCACGGGAGGTGTCCGGGCGCGGCGGGGCGCCTCAGCTCACGACGGGAACCGCCGCAACCACCTCCTCAGCCAGCCCGACGGGCCAGGTGTGCACGGGGTCACCCTTGTGCATGAGCTCGCTGTAGCGCCGGGTGGTCGCGGCCAGTGCCTCTTCCCGGCCCAGCCCCGTCGCGAGGGCCCGGTGGTAGGTGTCCACCTGCCATGTCGCGCCGTTGACCCGCCGCCGGCAGCGCTCCTCGATGATGCCGAGGTAGTGGTCCCGGTCGCTGGGCTCGATGCCCCAGGCGTCCAGGCCCGCCGCTGCCATCGGCAGCAGCTCGTCCAGGACCAGCCGTACCGCGGGCACGCTGACCAGGCCTCCGGCCCGCCCCCGGCGCGGCCACCGCAGCCGGGCGTCGATCCCGTACCGGCAGGCCGCGTCGAAGTTCGCCTCCGCCTCGGCGAAGGGCAGCCGGGTCCACACCGGTCGCGGCTCCTCCGCGAGGGTGCGGACGAGCCCGTAGTAGAAGGCGGCGTTGGCGACGACGTCGGTGACCGTCGGCCCGGCCGGCAGCACCCGGTTCTCCACGCGCAGGTGCGGCACCCCGTCGGCGACCCCGTACACGGGCCGGTTCCACCGGTAGACGGTGCCGTTGTGCAGGACCAGCTCCTGCAGTCTCGGCACCCCGCCTTCGGCCAGCACCCGCAGGGGCTCCTCCTCGTCGCATATCGGCAGCAGGGAGGGGAAGTAGCGGACGTTCTCGGCGAAGAGCTCGTACGCCGAGTCCACCCAGCGCTCGCCGAACCAGGTGCGCGGCCGCACCCCCTGCGCCTGGAGCTCCGGCGGCCGGGTGTCGGTGGCCTGTGTGAACAGCGGCGGCCTCGACTCCCGCCATAGCTCCCGCCCGAACAGGAAGGGCGAGTTGGCGCCGACGGCTATCTGCGCCGCGGTCACGGCCTGCGCCGCGTTCCACACGGCCGCGAACCGGGCCGGCGTCACCTGGAGGTGCAGCTGTACCGAGGTGCAGGCGGCCTCGGGCACGATCGACCCGGAGGTCCAGATCAGCCGCTCGACGCCGTCTATGTCGAGCGTGAAGTCCTCCCCGCGCATCATCAGGATCTGCTCGTTCAGCAGGGAGTACCGGTCCACCGCGGAGAGGTTCGCGGTGACCAGGTCCGTGCGGGAGATCGTCGGCAGGATGCCGATCATCACCACTCCGGCATCGATCTCGGCGGCCTGCCGGTGGGCGTATCCCAGCCCCGCGCTGAGCTCCTCGGCGAGCCGGTCGAATACCCGGCCGCCGAGCCGGTGCGGCAGAACGTTCACCTCCAGGTTGAACATTCCCAGTTCGGTCTGGAAATCAGGGCTGGCAATCCGCTCCAACACCTGGGCATTCACCATGCGCGGCAATCCGTCGGTTCCCGCGAGATTCAGCTCGATCTCCAGCCCCATCATGTTCTTCGGGCGATCGAACCTCTTCTCCGCCAGAAGTCGCTCCAGTCCCTCCAGACACTCGTGGAGTTTCCTTCGATACCGCTGCCGATCGGACAGGTCGAACCCTCCCGCCACGACCTTCTCCCCCATCGAAGCGTCCCTCCTCGAGTGGGCCTGGTCCGGGGCACCCAGGCGCGCGTTACGGTCGATGATGCCCCGGCATCGTGATCCATAACGCGGAGGAGGCGTGCGTGGCGAGGAGCGCGCGCCGGGTTGGCCGAAGGGCGCTTCGGCACATTCACCTGGCAAGCGGAATTGTGCAAGTTCATCGTGGCACTTGCCCGCTCCTGAAAACAGGCGCTTTCCAGCCGAGCCCCCTTCCGGTAACCTCCGAGGTCAGCGCGACATGTGCGCGCACATCCGGCATGAATGCCATGTCAGTGGGACCGGTAAGCGCCTTGTCGGCAATAGGCGGGACAGCTAGCCGAAACACTGCGTGAACACATGTCGTATAAACTCCGCAAACGAGGCAGAGAGTTGGCGCGCGGCCATTGCCCCTCGGCCCCCCTCTGGCCCCAGAATGCGACAGCGCCGTCCCGCACCTGCCCCGTTTCCACAGGTCTCCCAAGTGAGAGGCGACCCACCATGCCGCTGCATGTCCCCCCGGCTCCCGCACCCGCCCTGCGCAGCATCCTCACGGCACTCGGTTCCCCCACCGCCGTCAACGAGGCGCACACTCCGTCCCTGCGCGCCGTCCAGGGGCCGCTGACCGCCGAGCTCCCCCTTCCGGTCCACGTCATGGACCGGCTGAACCTCTCGGACCTGGCGTCCGTCGGCCGGCCGCCCCGCACACGGCTCGTCGGGTGGCGGTTCCTGATCCGCAGCGGGGACCGGCACGTCGCGGCGGCGGACACCCGACTGACACCCGACGGCTGGGCCTTCTCCCACTTCTTCGAAGGCCCCTACGTCTGCGCCACCGAGCGCGCCCTGCGCCAGGCCGAGCTGCTCACCACCGGCTACCAGCCCCGGCTGCTCTCCGTACCGGAGCTCTACATGCTGACGCTCTGGCTGCACGGGGCGGTGGGCGCGGACCCCGCCGCCGGGCTGCCCGCCGGCGAGGACCTGCTGGTGCCGCTGGCCCCAGCCCCGCCCGGCATCGCCGCGTACCGACCGCATCCGGTCTCCGAACTCCTGCCGGTGCTGACCCACCGGCTCACGCCGGCGACGGCGCCGGCCCCTCCCTCGCTGGCCGCGCCCGCCGCCTGACCCGATGGACCCATTCGGCCTAGTCCACCCGGGCCACCCGTGAACCATCCGAAATGACAGGGGAGTTGGCCTGAACCGCCCGCACGAGTGATGCGTCATCAATCCATGAGGACAGCTGCCGGGAAATCCCTGCGAAGCAGCTGTCGTGGGGGAACACTGATGGCAAGCGCCCCGCGGCTGCGGGGATGACCCAGGGGGACGGCCATGAACCAGGTATCGAGCCGTAGCACTCAGACCACACCGCAGCGAAAGAACGCATCCATGTGCCAGCACCAGCCAGCCTGCCCGTCTGCCGAATCCGCCGACCGGGAGGCCGCGCGCCCGGTGGCCAACCATCCGGAACAGGGCTGGAGCCTGCTGTGCAACGGCGTCCTGCTCTTCGAGGACACCGGTGAGCTGCTGCCGGACGGGCAGATCATCGCCCCGCACCGCCCGCTCGCGGCGGCGTAGGCGAGGACGCAGGACGGTGAAGGGGCCGGCCCCGGGAGAGTCT